>CAZDBC010000055.1:8727-11650 GCA_964503295.1 uncultured Kiloniellaceae bacterium
CCGACCGACCCCCGGATCTTGTGCTCTCGGGCATCAATCACGGCGCCAATCTCGGCGAGGACGTCACCTATTCCGGCACCATCGCCGCGGCCATGGAAGGGGCGGTGCTCGGGATGCCGGCGGTCGCCTTCAGCCAGGTGCGGCCGGTCGACAAGCCCGCTCATTGGGCGCCGGCGCAGCGCTTCGTCCCGGAGATCCTGCGCGCCGTTACCTCGATCCCCTGGCCGCGCGAAGTTCTCTACAACGTCAACTTTCCGGCGCTGCCGCCAGACCGGATCCGCGGCGTTGTGGTCTGCCGGCAGGGCCGGCGCGACCAGGGCACCGAGATCGTCGAGGGAGTCGACCCGGGCGGCCGGCCCTACGTCTGGATCGGAGCCTTCCGGAGCGACGAGACATCGCAGGCCAACAGCGATCTGGCGGCGATCGCTTCAGGTGCCGTCTCGCTCACGCCGCTCCATCTCGACCTGACGCACGGGGCCACGCTCAAGAAGCTGAGCGAGATGTTTTCGTGACGGGCCGCCGATGACCATCGCGGCGCGCAAGATCCGGCTGATCATGCAGTTGCGTCGGGCGGGCATTGCCGACACGGGCGTGCTCTCGGCGATCGAACGGATTCCGCGCGAGGCCTTCGTACTGCCCCAGTTTCTAGATCAGGCCTACGAGAACCGGGCCCTGCCGATTCCGCGCGGGCAGACGCTAAGCCAGCCGCTCGTCGTCGCCCTCATGACGGAGACGCTGGCGCCGGGCCGGCGCAGCAAGGTGCTGGAGATCGGTACCGGCTCGGGCTATCAGACTGCGGTGCTGTCCAGACTCTGCCGGCGCGTCTACACCATCGAGCGCCATCGGGAGTTGCTGGAGGAGGCCGAGCGCCGCTTTGCCGAGTTGCGTCTTCACAACATCACCGCGCGCCACGGCGACGGTTTCAAGGGCTGGATCGAGCAGGCCCCCTTCGAACGCATCCTGGTCACTGCCGCACCGGAGCAGGTGCCGGGCGCGCTGGTCGATCAACTCGCCGAGGGTGGCGTCCTCGTGGTGCCGGTCGGCTCAGGCGGGCGCGACCAGGAGTTGCTGCGGATCACCAGGGGCCCGGGGGGCGTGAGCGAGCAATCGCTCGGCAGGGTCCGTTTCGTGCCGCTGATCGGCGGGTCGCCTGTGCCGGGCGGGCGCCAGGCTGCAGGGACGGCGCGTCGGCTGGAGCCGGGCCGCTAGCCGGCGGTGGCTGGAAAACGCCCGGCCCCGGTCCGCGTCGAAGGTTTGGTTCGGCGCCTTTGCTTGTGTCAAGGTCTTGCCATGCGCGACTCGGGAGCAGTCTCTTGCTGACGACCGGTGCGAGGCGGGGCAGTGCCGCACTCGCCGCTTTCGTGCTGGCGGCGGCGCTGACGGGCTGCAGCTTTGGCTCGTTCGGGGAAGGCGGCGGGTCGCCGGGCTGGACTCCGTCACTCAATGCGCCGCCGGTTCCGGCAGCGAAGCCCGCGCCGCCGCCGGGTATGCAGCCCCGCGCCGCGCAGCCAAGGCCGGCACCAGCCGAAACCGTGGTCACGGTGCCGCTGGAAGCCTCGAGGGTCGAGGCTCGGGTATCGCCCGGCAAGTTGCCGACTCCGGAGAAGGGGGCGCCCTTGCGCTACAAGGTGCAGCCCGGCGACAGTCTCTATGCGCTGTCGCGGCGCTTCGGTACCCCGATAAGGGCGATAATTGTCGCCAACGAGATGTCGCCGCCTTATCAGCTGACCGTCGGCGAGACTCTGGTCATTCCCCGTCCTCTGGTTCATGTCGTGCAGCCGGGCGATACGGCGTACGGGGTATCGCGTCGCTACGGGGTCGATCTGACCGAAATGGTGCGGCTCAACGACATTCCGCCGCCTTATACGCTGGTGCCGGGCCAGCGGCTCGCCATGCCGGGCGGCATTCTGCGCGCGTCGCTCGGCGAGAACGGCGAGCCCGATGCGACGACGACGCCGGAGGAGCGAGCGCAGACCGCGGCGCCGGACCCGGCCGAGCCCGCCGTCGCAGCGGCGACGTCGAGAACGGCAGCCGAGCCCGAATCGGAAGCTGCAGCGCCGACGCGGCAGGAGGCAGCGCTGCCGCTGCCGCGCGGCTCCATCCCTCAACCTCCGCCACGGGCCGAGGAGCGCTTTCTATGGCCGCTCGAGGGACAAATCGTCGCCCGTTTCGGCAGCCGGTCCGACGGCGTCCACAATGACGGCATCAACATCGCGGCGCCGCGTGGAACGCCCGTGCGCGCGGCGGAAAACGGCGTGGTCGCCTATGTCGGCGAAGAGCTGCGCGGCTTCGGCCGGCTGCTCCTGATCAAGCATGACGACGGCTGGGTCACCGCCTACGCCCACAACGACAGCATCCTGGTCAGGCGCGGCGACACCGTGCGCCGCGGACAGGTCGTGGCCAGGGTCGGCAGCAGCGGCAATGTAGCGCGGCCCCAGCTGCATTTCGAGGTCCGCCGGGGAACGCGGGCCGTCGATCCACTCACGGTGCTGATCCCCGCGGAGACCGCGGCGCGCTGATCTCAGTCGAGGGTGCGGCCCAGGCGCCCGGCCAGATCCTGAATGAACTGCCAGGCCACCCGGCCCGAGCGTCCGCCGCGCGTCAGCGCCCATTCGCGCGCCTCGGCGTGGAGTTCCTCAGCCGGCAGGGCAAGCCCGTAGCGCGTGGCATAGCCGTCGACCATAGCGAGATAGGTGTCCTGGTCGCAGTTGTGGAAGCCCAGCCAGAGGCCGAAGCGGTCGGACAGGCTGACCTTCTCCTCGACCGCCTCGGAGGCATGGATCGCGGTCGAACGCTCGTTCTCGATCATGTCCCGCGGCATGAGGTGGCGGCGGTTCGAGGTAGCGTAGAAGAGTACGTTGTCCGGCCGCCCTTCGATCCCGCCCTCCAGCACGGCCTTGAGCGACTTGTAGCTGGTGTCGCC
>CAZDBC010000056.1:0-10331 GCA_964503295.1 uncultured Kiloniellaceae bacterium
GGCTGTAGAGGCCGATGCGCATCAGCCCGCCCGGCGCCAGCAGGTCGAGCAGGCGGCGCCAGCCGGCCAGGGGATCGGCCAGGTGGTGCAGCACGCCGCCGCACTCGATCAGGTCGAAGGGGCCGAGGTCGGCGGGCAGGGCGAGCAGATCGGCGCGCGCGAAGCGCAGCCTGTCGAGCCCGGCGCCGCCCGCCGCCCAGGCGGCGTAGCCGAGCGCGGCGCGGCTGAGGTCGAGCGCCAGCACCTCGGCGCCGGCGAAGCGGCGCGCCACCTCGAGCGCGTGCTTGCCGGTGCCGCAGCCGGCGATCAGGACCTTCGGCCGTTCGGGCAGGCGGCCGAGCGCGACCTGGGGAAAGAGCCCGGCGACGACCGCGGGGAAGGGTCGCGCCGGGCGGACATTGCTGGAGCGCCAGCGCGGATAGGGATTGGCCTCGTACTGCGCGCGCACGGCCCGCGAGACCCGGTCGGCCTCGGGCGCCAGGTCGGGCAGGGCGGCGGCCAGCCGCGCCTGCTCGCGCGGCTCGACCAGCTGCAGGCGGATCAGCGCCGCCTCGGCCGGCGGCAGCTCTTCGGCGCGGGCCACCAGCTCTTCGGCGCGGGCCAGCCCGTGGAGCGGCCGGTAGAGCGCGGCCGCCAGCGTCGCCGGCGCGAGCGCGTCGCCCGCCAAGGGCGCGGCTTCGGCCGCGCGCGCGACCGCCTCCAGCGCCGCCGGCGGCGCGTCCAGAAAGTCGGCCAGGAAGGCCTGCGCGCCCAGCGCGGCCCAGAACGACCGCTGCGCGGCGTCGCCGGCCTCCCCGGCGGCCAGCCGGTCGAAGGCGAGGCGCCGCAGCCCGGCCAGCAGGGTCTCGAAGTCCAGGTCGGCGACCAGCGCCCGGGTCAGGACCGCCGCGAACAGCGGATCGTCGCGCAGGCCATCGAGCGCGCCCTCGTCCCACATGCGGGCGAGGGCCGAATCCTCCCCGGCGCGCGCGGCGTCGAGCGCTTCGGCGACCGGAGGCTCGAGGCGCAGCAGGCTGAGCGCGGCCGGCACCACCGCCTGGCCCTCGACCGCCGGGCTGGTCAGGCAGGCCAGCGCGGCGGCGCGCGCCTCTTCGCTGGGCGCGGTGAAGCGCACCGGACGGAGCGCGGCGGCCAGCGCCTGCAGCTGGTCCGGCCGCCCGGGCGCCAGGCGATGGGCGCGCCACAGCGGGCCGAGCGCGGCCAGCGGCTGCCCCGCCTCCAGGCGCAGCAGGCCGAGCCGATGCAGCGCCAGGCGGTAGTCGGGGCGCAGGCGCACGGCCTCCGCGCAGGCGGCGATCGCCGGCTTCAGCCGGCCGCGCGCCTTCAGCGCCAGCCCCACGTTGTGGTGCGCCTCGGGAATCTCCGGCGCCCGCTTGAGCACCGCACGGTACTGGGCGATCGCCTCGTCGAGCCGGCCGGCGCGCTGCAGCGCGCTCGCCCGGCGCAGGGCCGCGAGCAGGGACTCGGACAAGGCGAAAGGCACGGTCATGGCGGTCGGCGCCAGACTAGGAGCCGGCGCCGGCTGCGACAACGGCGCACTGGCGCCGCCGGGCGCCTAAACGCATCCGTTCCAGACTGCCCTTATGCTGAGCTGGTCGAAGCATGAGGGCGAGCAGGCCCCGCACTTCGTCCCTCGACGGGCTCGGGACGAGGAAGCTCGCTGTGAGGCCCATGTTGGGGCCCCGAACGGTCCCATTGCTGCCGGCAGACAGCGCGCGCCGGCCGTGCTAGAGAAGTCGCGAAGTCGTTCCGGACCGAAGCCGATGCACAGCAGCGCCGCCCTTCCCGCCGTGCTCAGCCAGGCCCAGGCCGCCCTGCGCGCCGGGCGCGGCGCCGAGGCGGAACGGCTCTACCGGCAGGTGCTGACCCAGCGCCCGGGCGAGCCGCAGGCGCTGCTCGGCCTCGCCCGGCTGGCGCAGGCGGCCGGGCGGCTGGAGGAGGCCGAAGAGCTTCTGCGCGGGGTGCTGGCCGCGCGGCCGGAGAGCGTCGCCGCGCTCAACGCGCTGGGTCTGGTCCAGCAGGCCAAAGGCGAGGCGCGGGCGGCGGCCGAGAGTTTCCGCCGGGCCGCGACGCTGGCCCCCGACGACTTTGCCGCCCAGGGCAATCTCGGCAACGCCCTGCAGGAGCTCGGCGACCTCGAGGGCGCGGTTGCGGCCTACCGCGCCGCGCTCGACCTCAGGCCCGAGCACAACGGCCTCGCCGACAACCTGGCCGCGGCGCTGATCAAAGCCGGCCGGACCGCGGAGGCGCGGCATCTGCTCGACGGCGTGCTGGCGCGCGACCCTCACGACGTCAAGGCCGCCGCCTTCCAAACCGTGGCGCTGCAGGAGCTGGGCGAGCGGGCGGCGGCGGATCGCCTGTTCGACCCCGAGCTGATCGGCCGCGACCGGCTGTCGCCGCCGGCCGGCTATCCCGACCGCGCCAGCCTCAACGCCGCGCTGGCGGCGGCGATCCGCGGCCATCCCAGCCTCACCTGGTCGGCCGACCCGAAGCGCCGGGCGGTGCGCAGCGGCGCGGTCACCGGCGACCTGCTGGCGCGCCCGAGCCCGCTCTTCGCCGCCTTCGAGGCTGCGCTGCGCAAGGCCATCGACCGCTTCGTCGCGTCCCTGCCGGCGCGGCCGCGCCATCCCTTCCTGGGCCGCAGGCCGCGCGCCTACCGCCTTTCGATGTGGGGCAACCTGCTGCGCGCCCAGGGCCACCAGGCGCCGCACGTGCACAACCTCGGCTGGCTGAGCGGGGTCTACTACGTCGAGGTGCCGCGCTTCGCGCCCGGCCCGTCCGACCGGCCGGTGCCGGGGGCGCTGGAGTTCGGCCGGCCAGGCTATGGCCTGCCCTGCCGCTTCGAGCCGCGCACCCTGACCGTCGCGCCGAGGGCCGGGACGCTGGTCATGTTCCCCTCCTACTACTGGCACAACACGGTACCGTTCGACGACGCGGCCGAGCGCATCTCGCTCGCCTTCGATCTCAGGCCGGTGCCATGAACCCGCGCGGCAGCGCGCCACTGGCGGGGGCGTTCCGGCTGCGCGATGCGGCGGCGCGGGACATGGCCGCGGTCGCCGCGATCTACGCGCGCGAGGTGCTGGAAGGCTCGGCCTCGTTCGAGCTGACCGCGCCCGACGAGGCCGAGATCGCGCGCCGCTGGCAGGCGATCGCCGGCGGCGGCCTGCCCTATCTGGTGGCCGAGGCGCCGGACGGCACGGTCGCCGGCTATGCCTATGCCGCGCCCTATCGGCCGCGCCCGGCCTACGGCAACACGGTGGAGGACAGCGTCTACGTGGCGCGCGACTGGCAGGGGCGCGGACTCGGCAGGCTGTTGCTCGCCGGGCTGATCGAGCGCTGCACCGCGGCCGGCAAGCGCCAGATGGTGGCGGTGATCGGCGACCGGGCGAACGTCGGCTCGGTGCGGCTGCACGCCGCCTTCGGCTTCCGCTACGTCGGCCGGCTCGAGAATGTCGGCTTCAAACACGGCCGCTGGCTCGACACCGTCTTGATGCAGCGGGCGCTGGGGCCCGGCGTGCTCATTCCGCCGGCGGCCGGGTCCGCTCCCTGAGCAGGGCCATGTCGGCGCGCAGGCCCCTGATCTCGTCGCGCAGGGCGACCATGTCGTCGTGGCGCTGCTCGGAGTCCTCGTCGGCCACCTCGTGCATCGAGTTGACGATGATCGCAATGAAGAGGTTGAGCACCGCGAAGGTGGTCAGGACCACGAAGGCGACGAAGAAGATCCAGGCGTAGGGGTAGACCTCCATGACCGGCCGCACGATGCCCATCGACCAGGATTCGAGCGTCATGATCTGGAACAGGGAGTAGAGCGAGCGGCCGAGCGTGCCGAACCACTCGTCGAACTGGTCGCCGAACAGCTTGGTCGCCATCACGCCGAAGACGTAGAAGACCAGCATCAGCAGCGCGATCACCGAGCTCATGCCGGGGATCGCCTGGAACAGCGCCTGCACCACCAGGCGCATCTTGGGCACCATGGTGATCAGGCGCAGCACGCGCAAAACGCGCAGGGCGCGCAGCACGGCGAGCCCGTTGCTGGCCGGAATCAGGGCGATGCCGACCACGATGAAGTCGAAGATGTTCCAGGCGCTGGTGAAGAAGCGCAGGCGGTAGACCACCAGCTTGGCGCCGAGCTCGACCACGAAGACGGCGAGCGCCAGCTTGTCCAGCGCCAGGAGCAGGGCGCCGAATCGGGCCATGACCGCATCGGAGGTCTCCAGGCCCAGGACGACGGCGTTGACGACGATAACGGCGACGATGAAGCGCTCGAAGAAGCGGGACTCGACGATGCGCCGCAGCCTGCTTCGCGTCTCCCCGCCCTCTGCCGCAACCGTCGTCATCCCCGCGCCTCGCCGTCGCTGTCCGCCGTCCCCAAAGATGGGCGACGCGGCCGACAACGCAAGAGCGCAGTGCGCGCGGCGCCCGCCCGGCATCCGGGCGGGCGGTCGTCAGAGTCGGTCGTCAGCGTCAGGCGCTGGCGCGGCTCGGCTGTTCGGTCTCGGGCTCCTCGCTGTCGGCGGGCGCCGGCTCGGCCGCCGCGTCCGGCTCGGCCGCCGCGTCCGGCGCCGCCGCCGCGGCATTCATCTCGCGGGTGAGCGCGCTCACCCGGCGCATGATCTCCTTGACCGATATGGATTCGAGATCCCCGACCTGTCGTTCCAGGCTGGCGCGTTCGTCGCTTTCGAGACCCTCGAGCAGGAGCTCGAGCTCGTCGGCCCCGCTCTCCTTGGCGCCGTCTTCGCCGCCGGTCGCTTCGGTCGGGCCGGCCTCCGCCGGCGCGGCGTTTTGCGCCGTCGCTTCGCTCGGGCCGGTCTCGGTTTCGGTCCCCGCGCCGAACAGCATGTCGTCCAGGGCCTGCTCGTCGGACGCTTCGGCGGCTGCCGCGCCGCCGGTCGCCGCATCCTCCGCTTCGTCCGCGCCGGCCGGGAATGCCTCGGCGAGCGTCTCGCCGGTCGCCGGATCCGCCTCGGCGGGCTGTGGCTCCGCCTCGGCCGCCACGACGGCGCCGGCGCCCTCTTCGCCGCTGTCCTCGGCGGCGACCTCGCCGCTGGTCTCGCCGGCGGCCGTCTCCTCGCCCGCATCCAAGGGCGCGGGCTCCGCGCCGGCGGCCTCGGCGTCACCCGCGTCGCTGGCGTCGATGTCTTCTTCCGCCGCAGCCGGCGCCGTGTCGGACTCGGGCCCGTGCGCTTCGGCGGGTGCCGACGCAGCGCTGCCGCCGACCAGAGCCCCGATCTTGCCGTCGAGCTGGCGCAGGGCCTCCCCGATGCGGTCGCCGCCGCCCGCCTCGATGGCCAGCAGCAGCGAGTGCAGCATGCCGCGCAGCTCCTCGTTCTCGGTGGCGAGGCGCAGGCCGTCGGAGCGCGCCTCCTCGAGCTGCGCCGTCAGGGCGGCGACCTCGGACGATTTCTGCTCCAGGCCGGCCTCGATGGCGCCCATCAGCGCGATCAGGCGGTCGCTGTAGGTCCTCTGTTGCTCGTCGATCAGGCCGAAGCGCGCCTCGGCCGCCTCGACGCGCTCGCGCAATGCTGCGATGTCGCCCATGAATGCTCCTATCGAACCGGGGGGGTCGGGAGCGGCCAGGATGACGGCGAAAGGTTGTTATTTTCTAAATTTTAACCCTGTTGGGGCGCGGTTTCCGGGCCCGGTCCCGGGCCGCGGCGCAGGCGCTCGCGCCGCTGGTACATCTCCTCTCCGGTGCGCAGCGTCCAGCCGACGAGGCTGCGCAGCACCTTGCCCAGGGCCTCGTCGAAGGCGGCGACGATCGCCACCATCTCGTCGCGCTCGGCCTCGACGATGCTCTCGAAGCTGCTGTTGCCGACGATGATGCGCTCGGGCAGCAGAATCAGCTTGGCGTTGATGCCGACGCGCGCCTTCGGCGGCAGGCCGTCGTAATAGATGACCTGAAACTCGCGCAGCTCGGTGGAGAGGGTATAGGTGGTGTTGAGGCCGGAGGTCTCACGTGCCACCCCGACGATGCGCTCCGAGTTCTCGAACGACTCGATCATCAGGGTCTGGACCATGAAGGGCGCGCGGTCGATCCAGCCGGCGCGGGCGTAGTACTCGATCTGCGTCGGAATGCGCTGCAGGGCGATCCGGGTCGTGTCGAGGCCGGCGTTGGCGATCGGCGGCGGCACCGTGACCTGCCAGCGCACCTCCGGCAGGTCCGGATCGAAGGAGCTCTTGGGCGTCAGGCGAAAGAGATCCGGCGGCGGTCCGCGCCCCGGGACCAGCTCGGCGCAGGCCGCCGCGGCGGCGGCCAGCGGCAGGCCGAGCGCGGCGCGCAGCAGGCGCCGGCGGGCGGGATCTCGAGGGGTCTTACTGGCGCGGGACATCGTAGCCTTGCTGCTGGTCGCCGAACAGGAAACGCGCCGGATCTCGTTCGACCTCGGTGGTGACCCGGCTGAGCTGGGCCAGCAGGTTACGCGCCTGGGTCAGGAGATTGCCGAACTCGTACAGCCCGTCGGTGGTGAAATCGCGCAAGCCCGGCCGGTTCTCGGCGATCAGGGCCTCGAGCTCGCCGGTCACCTGGTTGACCCCCCGCGCGGTCTCGGAGAGATCGCCCGTCAGGCGGGTGATCGCCTCCTCCAGCTGCTGCGAGGTGGTCTCGATCGCGGCCAGCGTCTCGATCGCCTGCTCGCCGAGCCGGTCGCCGTCGCGCTCCAGGGTCTCGACCAGGCCGCGCATGGCGGCCGAAGCCTCGTTGAGGTTGCGCATGGTGACGGCGGCGTCGGTCACCAGGCGGGCGATGTCCTCGCGCCGTTCGGCGAGCGTGCCGGACACTGTATTGAAGTTGGCCAGCATCTCGCTCACCTGGCGGATGTTCTCGTCGCTGAGCAGCAATTGCGCGCGCGCCAGCAGCAGGTTGACGCTGCTCAGAACCTCGGGGGCTTCGGTAAAGAGCTGGTCGAGCGTGGAGGGCGCCGAGGCGATCACCGCGTGCTCGCGGCCTTCCGGGGTCTCCAGCGGCGGGGCGGTGGCGGACCTGTTCGAGAGGTTGACGAACTGCCCGCCGGCGAGACCGGCGAGATCGAGAGTGGCGACTGTGTCCTGGCGCACCGGCGTGGTCGCGCGAACCTGAACCCGGACGCGAACCCGGGTGGGATCCTCCGGATCGAGCGCGATTTCGGTGACGTCGCCGACCCGCACGCCGTTGAAGCGGACCGGCGAGCCCTCGTTGAGGCCGGTCACCGAACCCTCGAAATAGATGTCGTAGATGTTGTAGGTGGCTTCGAACTGGTACTGCGCGAGCCAGACCACGAAGCCGATCAGGCCGAGGAAGAAAATCGCAACGAAGCTGCCGACCAGCAGGTAGTTGGCCCGGGTTTCCATGTTCTCAGCGACGATTCCCCACCGGCGTCACGCGCGCGTGCGCTCTTTCTCGGCCGAGGCTGCCGCGGCGCGGCCGCGCGGCCCCCCGAAGTACTCGCGAATCCAAGGCTCCGGCTCACGCGCCAACTCCTCGATGGTGCCGACCTTAACACGCTTGTCGATCAGCACGGCAACCCGATCGCACACCGCGTAGAGGCTGTCCAGATCATGGGTCACCATGACCACGGTCAGGCCGAGCGCGTCGCGCAAGCCGAGGATCAGTTCATCGAACTGGCTGGCGCCGATGGGATCGAGTCCTGCCGTTGGCTCGTCGAGAAAGAGGATCGCCGGGTCGAGCGCGAGTGCGCGGGCCAGCCCTGCGCGCTTGCGCATGCCGCCGGACAGCTCGGAGGGGTACTTGAGCGCGGCATCGGCCGGCAGGCCGGCGAGCGCGATCTTGAGGGCGACCAGCTCTCGTCGCAGCGGGCGTGGCAGGTCGCTGTGCTCGATCATCGGCGCTTCGATGTTCTGCGCCACGGTCAGCGAGGAAAAGAGCGCCCCGTCCTGGAACAACATGCCCCACAGCGGATGGGCACCGGTGCGGCTGCGCGCCGGCCGGTCGGTCCGGTCCTGGCCCATGATGCGGATGCTGCCGGCGTCCGGTCGGCGCAGGCCGATGATGCTGCGCAGCAGGACCGACTTGCCGGTGCCGGAGCCGCCGACGATGCCGAGCAACTCGCCCCGGCGCACGGTCAGGTCGAGATCGTCGTGGATGACCTCGGGCCCGAAGGCGGTACGCAGGCCCTTGATCTCCAGAATCGCTTCTTCGGCCAAGCGGTTCAGACTCCGATGATCGAGAAGAAGATAGACAGCAGGGCGTCGAGCACGATCACGATGAAGATCGCCTCGACCACCGACTTGGTCGTATGCGTGCCGACGGACTCGGCGGAGCGGGAGACCTTCAGCCCCTCGTAGCAGCCGACCAGGGCGATGATAAAGGCGAACAGCGGCGCCTTGACGAGGCCGACGAAGAAGTCGTTGAGCGTCACCACGGTCTGCAGATAGGAGACGAACTCGATCAGCGTCATGTCGAGCTGCGTCGTCGCCTGGAGCGCGCCGCCGGCGAGCCCCATGATGTCGGCATAGAAGGTCAGGAACGGCATGACCAGCACCAGGCCGAGCACGCGGGGGATGACCAGCACCTCCATCGGGTCGAGGCCGATGGTGCGCAGGGCGTCGATCTCCTCGCTCACCTTCATGGTGCCGAGCTGGGCGGCGAACGCGCTGCCCGACCGCCCGGCGACGATGATCGCGGTCAGGATGATCGCCATCTCGCGCAGCACGCCGAGGCCGACGATGTTGATGGTGAAGATCTGGGCGCCGAACTTCTCCAGCTGCACCGCGCCCTGAAAGGCGAGCACGATGCCGATCAGAAAGCAGATCAGGCCGACGATGGGCAGCGCGTTGATGCCGGCGACCTCCATCTGCACGAAGACCGCGCGCCAGCGGATGCGCCAGGGCCGCAACAGCAGCCGCCCGAGCACGATCAGGGTGTAGCCGAGAAAATTGAGCAGGCCGGTGCCGTCCCGGCAGCGTTCGACGAACTGCTTGCCGATACGCAGCAACAGAGCGACCAGCAGGTTCTCGCGCGGCGGCACGGGCGCCGGTTCGCGGTCGAGCTGGCCGCCCACCGTGTCCAGCAGGCGGCCGACCTCCGGCGTGACGTTGCGCAGTTCCACGTCGGTGCCGGCTGCGCGCAGTTGCGCGGCGGTGCGCGCGATCAGCCAGGCGCCGGCCGTGTCGATGCTCCGCAGCGGCTGCAGGTCGATGACGGCACGGCGGCTGTCGGCTGCGGACAGTTCCTCCAGCTCCTCGCTGCCCGGACCGACGTTGAAGGTGGTCCAGTCGCCGTTGAAGCGGATCTCCAGCCGTTCGGCCTCGCGCCGCACCTGCAGCCAGGCGCCGCTCTCGCGCGCCGCCACCCGGTCGCCCGGCTGGTCGGCCACGTCGGCGGCAGTCATGGCCGTGCCGTCCGGCCCATCGGCGCGCTACGCCCTGCCTGCGCCATGGCGGTACCCGTCCTGCTTCTGTCATGGGGCCCGCCGCAAAAAGTCGGGCCACCCGGCGCGCCCAATCTAGCGGTCCCGGCGCGCGATGGCGAAGCCCTTGTTGTCGGGACTCGAGGTGTTGTTGGGACGCCAGGGTGGGGCGCCTGTCGCGCTCAGCCGGCCGACACCTTCACGCGCGCCTCGTGGCGGACCGGGAAGTTGACCGAGTTGGCGATGAAACAGGTCTTGTGCGCGGCCTCGTGCAGCGCCTCGGCGCGCGCCGGATCCATGTCCGGCGCGACCTCGACCTCGGGCCGCAACACCACTTCGGTGAAGCGTCCGCCGCGCCCTTCCTGCAGCATGGTGCCGTGGGGCGCATCGCGGTAGGCCACCACTTCGTAGCCTTCCAGCCCGGCGAGCGCGAGGAACGACAGCATGTGACAGCTCGACAGGGCGACCAGCAGCATCTCTTCCGGATTGATCAGTGCCGCGTCGCCGAGAAAGGCCGAGTCGGAAGAGCCGTCGAAGGGCGCCTTGCCGGGAAGCGCGACTCTGTAGGTGCGCGAATAGCTCTTGTAGTCGCGGGTCGGGCCCTCGCCCGCGCCCGTCCAGATCACCTCGGCCGCATAGCGGTGTTCCTTCGACTTCGGAATCGGCATCGTCCGGCCTCGCGAATCGTTTGGAGGAAGGGTCATAGAGCGGCAGTCTCGCCCGACCCTTCCGTTGGGACCATTGCAGTCTTTGCAACCCGGCCGCCACTTCACTATAACTCCGCCGCCGACGGGCGCCGTCCGGCGGGAATGCCATCCGGCGGCGACCACTCCAGCCCCAGGTCCGGCAGACTGCAGCCGCATGGCTGAAACGAGAGGAGGCGCGGGAAGCCTTGTCTGCGTTGCTCGACGTTCGCGAGCTCGGCAAGTCGTTCGGCCCGCTGCGCGCGGTGGACGGCCTGTCGTTCGCCGTCGCGCGCGGCGAGGT
>CAZDBC010000056.1:10341-11623 GCA_964503295.1 uncultured Kiloniellaceae bacterium
GCCCAACGGCGCCGGCAAGTCGACCACCATGAAGATGATCACCGGCTTCCTGCCGCCCAGCGAGGGCACCGCCTTCGTCTGCGGCCATGACGTGACGCGCACGCCGCTGGCGGTCAAACGGGCGCTCGGCTACCTGCCCGAGGGCGCGCCGCTCTACGGCGAGATGACCCCGGCGAGACTGCTCGCCTTCATCGCCCGGGTGCGCGGGATGAGCGGGGCGGCCGGGCGCACCCGGGTGGACGAGGTTATGGGGCGACTCCAGCTCGGCGACGTGCGCGACCAGCCGATCGACACCCTGTCGAAGGGCTTCAAGCGCCGGGTCGGCCTGGCCCAGGCCATGCTGCACGACCCGGAGGTGCTGATCCTCGACGAGCCGACCGATGGGCTCGATCCGAACCAGAAGCACGAGGTGCGCCGGCTGCTGACCGAGATGGCCGGCACCAAGGCGATCGTCATCTCGACCCACATCCTCGAGGAGGTCGAGGCCGTGTGCAGCCGGGCCGTGGTGATCGCGCGCGGCCGCATCGTCGCCGACGCCACGCCGCAGGATCTGCAGGCGCGCGCCCCGGGCCACAATGCGGTCGTTCTCGAACTGGCCCCGGACGAGGCCGAGCGGGCGGCCGCGCTGCTCGCCGCGCTGCCCCGGGTCGGGGGCGTCGAGCGTGGCGCGGCGGCCGGCGGCGCCGTGCGGCTGCGCGTCCTCTCGCGCGACCGCGGCGACATCGCCGAGGACGTGCGCGCGCTGCTCGCCCGCGAGGGTCTGGCGCCGCAGGCGCTGTTTGTCGAGGCCGGGCGCCTCGACGAGGTGTTCCGCGCGCTGACCGGGCCGGACGGCCGCGTTGCCGAAGAGAGCGCCGCGCGCGGGCAGGAGGCGGCGGCCTGATGACGGCCATGGCGGCAGTGTTCCGGCGCGAGATGGCGGCCTATTTCACCAGCCCGCTCGCCTACGTCTTCATCACAATCTTCCTGCTGCTGGCCGGCTCCCTGCCGTTCTATCTCGGCGGCTTCTTCGCCCAGGGCCGCGCCGACCTCAACGTCTTCTTCGAGTTCCATCCCTGGCTCTACCTGTTCCTGATTCCGGCGGTCTCGATGCGTCTGTGGGCCGAGGAGCGCAAGAGCGGCACGGTCGAGTTGCTCATGACCCTGCCGCTGACCACCGCCGATGCCGTGCTCGGCAAGTTTCTCGCCGCCTGGGCCTTCGCCGGTGTCGCGCTTGTCCTGACCTTCCCCTTCTGGATCACGGTCAACGTCCTGGGCGAGCCCGACAACGGCGTCATCCTGG
>CAZDBC010000057.1:0-2652 GCA_964503295.1 uncultured Kiloniellaceae bacterium
CCGGTCGGCGCGCCGAGCATGGCCGAGGCGCTGCGCACGGGATCGGAGGTCTTCCACGCCCTGCGCAAGGGCCTGCGCGATGCCGGTCACTCGACCAACGTCGGCGACGAGGGCGGCTTCGCACCCAATCTGGGATCGGCCGAGGAGGCGCTCGGCTTCGTGATGAAGGCGATCGAGGCGAGTGGCCACAGGCCCGGCGAGGAGGTCGTGCTGGCACTCGATTGCGCGGCGACCGAGTTCTTCGAGAACGGGCGCTACAATCTTGCCGGCGAGGGCCGCGAACTCGACGCCGTGGGCATGGTCGACTACCTGGAGGCGCTGTGCGACCGCTTCCCGATCGTCTCGATCGAGGACGGCATGGCCGAGGACGACTGGGACGGCTGGGCTGAGCTGACCGGTCGGCTGGGCGCCAAGGTTCAGCTCGTCGGCGACGACCTCTTCGTGACCAGCCCGGAGCGTCTGCGTCAGGGGATCGAGCGCGGCGTGGCGAATTCGATCCTGATCAAGGTCAATCAGATCGGCACGCTGAGCGAGACGCTGGAGGCGGTCGAGGCCGCGCACAAGGCCGGCTACACGGCCGTCATGTCCCACCGCTCCGGCGAGACCGAGGATGCCACCATCGCCGACCTGGCGGTCGCGACGAACTGCGGACAGATCAAGACCGGTTCGCTGTCCCGTTCGGACCGGCTGGCCAAGTACAACCAGCTCGTGCGCATCGCCGAAGCGCTGGGCCCGGCGGCGCGCTACGCTGGACGCGATGCGCTCGGCTGGCTGCGCTGACCCAGGACTGCGCCAGCCATCAACAGGCGAGTCCGCCGGGCCACAGTCGGCGGCCGTCGTTTACCATGTCTTGACTTTCCGGTTGACCGGGCGAATCGGGCTGTGATTCGCTGCCGCCATGGCTCTGGTTCGCGAAATTCGGGTTCGCGCCCGGCAGGTGGCGCCGCTGGTCCTGGCGATCTGCACGCTGGCCTACCTCGCCTATCACGCCGTGCAGGGCGATCGCGGCCTGCTCGCCTGGGTCATCCTGAAGCAGGAGCTGACGCAGGCCGAAGCCACGCTCGAGCGCCTGACGGGCGAGCGGGAGCGGCTGGCGCGGCGCGTCGCGCTGCTGCGGCCCGACGGTCTCGATCCGGATATGTTGGAAGAGCGGGCCCGGGTGTTGCTAGACTATGGGCGCCCGGACGAGCGCGTCATACTGTACGAGCGCAGGCTCGCCGCGACAGCCGCGGGCGACGATTAACCGATATTTTATTATTTAGCCATTTAATCATAAAAAACAAATACTTATATTCAGTTTCCATCCCTTCCTGAATCTGCTGTAATGGCGACCTCGCTGCGTCGTTCAGGCGCGGCATGCAACGACAAGGCTGCCCGGGGAGGACCAATGGCGACCCGCAAGACGGCGAGCAAGCGCGCGTCAGGCAAGCGCAAGGCGGACGAGCTGCCCGACGACGTATCCGCCGACCAGCTCAAGGCCTACTACCGCGACATGCTGCTCATCCGGCGCTTCGAGGAAAAAGCCGGGCAGATGTACGGGATGGGGCTGATCGGCGGCTTCTGCCATCTCTACATCGGCCAGGAGGCCGTCGTGGTCGGCCTGCAGGCCAGCATGGTCGAGGGCGACACCACCGTGACCTCCTACCGCGACCACGGGCACATGCTGGCCTGCGGCATGGACCCCAAAGGCGTCATGGCGGAGCTGACCGGCCGCAGCGGCGGCTATTCCAAGGGCAAGGGCGGCTCCATGCACATGTTCAGCCGCGAAAAGGGCTTCTACGGCGGGCACGGCATCGTCGGCGCTCAGGTGCCGGTCGGCACCGGCATCGGTTTCGCGCACCGCTATCTCGACGAGGGCGCCGTCTGCATCACCTATCTCGGCGACGGCGCGCTCAACCAGGGCCAAGTCTACGAGTCCTTCAACATGGCCGCCCTCTGGCGCTTGCCGGTGGTCTACGTGGTCGAGAACAACAAGTACGGCATGGGCACCTCGATCGAGCGCTCGTCGGCCAAGAGCACGGAACTCTATCAGCGCGGCTATGCCTATGGCATTCCGGGCCAGCAGGTCGACGGCATGGATGTCCTCGAGGTGCGCAACGCCGGCGGCAAGGCGATCGCCGCGGCGCGCTCCGGCAAGGGGCCCTTTATCCTGGAGATGCTGACCTACCGCTACCGCGGCCACTCGATGTCAGACCCGGCCAAGTACCGCACCAAGGAAGAGGTGCAGAAGATGCGCCAGGAGAAAGACCCGATCGAGCGGCTGCGCCAGTTCATGCTGGAGTCCGAGCTGGAAACCGAGGACCGGCTGAAGGAGCTCGACCGGGAGGTCAAGGCGGTGGTCTCCGAGGCCGCGGAGTTCGCTCAGACCAGTCCCGAGCCGGATCCGTCCGAACTCTATACAGACGTCTTTGCGTGAGCGCGTCATGCGCGCCCGCGCGCCGCTGCGCGATTGAACGCGGCGGCGCGCACGCCTGATCCCGGAGGGGGAAATGCCGATCGAGATCCTGATGCCGGCGCTCTCGCCCACGATGACCGAGGGCAAGCTGGCCAAGTGGCTGAAGCAGGAGGGCGACGAGGTCGAGCCCGGCGACGCGATCGCCGAGATCGAGACCGACAAGGCGACCATGGAGGTCGAGGCGGTCGAGGAGGGCC
>CAZDBC010000057.1:2662-9320 GCA_964503295.1 uncultured Kiloniellaceae bacterium
CGAAGGGGTGCCGGTCAACAAGGTGATCGCCCTGTTGCTGGCCGAGGGCGAGGACTCCAGCGCGCTCGACAACTACGACGCGGGCGAGGCGGTGGCGGCAGAGCCGGCGCGCGAGGAGAAGAAGGGGGAGGAGCCGCGAGAAGCGGCGCAGGCCGAGGCCAAGGCACCCGCCAAGGCGCCGGTCGAGGCGCCCTCGCCGAGCGCCCCTGGCGCGAAAGCGCCGGACGCGCCGCCCGCCGAGCAGGAGTGGGACGGCCCGACCGTCACCCAGACCGTGCGCGAGGCGCTGCGCGACGCCATGGCCGAGGAGATGCGCCGCGACGACAAGGTCTTGCTCATGGGCGAGGAGGTCGCCGAGTACCAAGGCGCCTACAAGGTCAGCCAGGGGCTGCTCGAGGAGTTCGGCGCGCGCCGGGTCATCGACACCCCGATCACCGAAAGCGGCTTCACCGGGCTCGGCGTCGGTGCCGCCTTCTACGGACTGCGGCCGATCGTGGAGTTCATGACCTTCAACTTCGCGATGCAGGCGATCGACCACATCGTGAATTCGGCGGCCAAGACGCGCTACATGTCGGGCGGCCAGATCAACAGCCCGATCGTGTTTCGCGGGCCGAACGGCGCGGCGGCCCGCGTGGCCGCCCAGCACTCGCAGTGCTATGCGAGCTGGTACGCCCATGTCCCGGGTCTGATCGTGGTCGCGCCCTACGCTGCATCCGACGCCAAGGGCCTGCTCAAGTCGGCGATCCGCAACCCCAATCCGGTCGTCTTCCTGGAGAACGAGATCCTCTACGGCCAGAGCTTCGAGGTGCCGCAGAGCGACGACTGGACCGTGCCGATCGGCAGGGCAAAGATCGTGCGGCCCGGCGACGACGTCACAATCACCGCCTTTTCGATCATGGTCGGCAAGGCCCTGGCGGCTGCCGATCAGCTCGCCGAGGAGGGCATTTCGGCCGAGGTCATCGATCTGCGCACCATTCGCCCGCTCGACAGCGAGACCATCGTGCAGTCGGTCAAGAAGACCAACCGCCTGGTCACCTGCGAGGAAGGCTGGGCCTTCTCGGGTATAGGCTGCGAGCTCGCCGCGCAGATGATGGAGCAGGCCTTCGACTATCTCGACGCCCCGGTCGCCCGGGTTGCCGGAGCCGACGTGCCCATGCCCTATGCCGCCAACCTCGAACAGCTCGCGCTGCCGCGCGTCGAGCAGATCGTTCAGGCGGCCAAAGACGTCAGCTATCGCTCGTGACGGCGGAAGGAACGCGAGAACCATGCCAACCAACATCCTGATGCCGGCGCTGTCGCCGACCATGACCGAAGGCAACCTGGCCAAATGGCACGTCAAGGAGGGCGACAAGGTCGAACCCGGCGACGTCCTGGCCGAGATCGAGACCGACAAGGCGACCATGGAGGTCGAGGCGGTCGACGAAGGAACCATCGGCAAGATCCTGGTCGCCGACGGCACCGGCGGCGTGCCGGTGAACGAGGTGATCGCCATTCTGCTCGAGGAGGGCGAGGACGTGTCCGCCCTGGAGAAGGCCTCACCGCCGCCCAAGCCGGAGGAGTCCCCCCGGGAATCCAAGGCGAAAGCCTCCGAGGCTGAGGCACCGGCGAAGGAGGAGCCGAAGCCGGTGCCCGAGGCTGCGAAGTCCGGCAACGGCAAGGCCGCGCCGGCCTCAGCGCCGGCGCGCGGCAACGGCGAGGACCGGATTTTCGCCAGCCCGCTTGCGCGGCGCATGGCCGCGCAGGCCGGCCTTGACCTGCGCCGCATCTCGGGCAGCGGCCCGCACGGGCGGATCGTCAAGATGGACATTGAAAAGGCGCTCGAAGCCGGCGCGCCGGCACCCGCAGCCAAGCCGGCCGAGGCTGCCGCCGCCCCGGCTGCTGCCCCCGCCGCCGCTGCGCCGGCAGGCGTCGCCGCCAAGGACTTCGCAGACAAGCTGGGACTGGCCTATCGCCAGGAGACCCTCAGCGGCATGCGCAAGGTGATCGCCAAGCGCCTGACTGAATCCAAGCAGACGGTGCCGCACTTCTACCTCACCATCGACTGCGAGCTCGATGCGCTGCTGAAGGTGCGCAAGGAACTCAACGATCGCGCGGCGGCCGCGGGCGACAGCTACAAGCTTTCGGTCAACGACTTCGTCATCCGGGCTGCGGCACTGGCGCTGAAGAAGGTGCCCGCGGCGAACGCCTCCTGGGACGAGTCCGGCATTCTGCTCTACGAGCATGCCGACGTCTCCGTCGCGGTCGCCACCCCCGGTGGCCTGATCACGCCGATCGTCAAGGCGGCCGAGACCAAGGGCCTGGCCACGATCTCCCAGGAGATGAAGGATCTCGCCGGACGCGCGCGCGAAGGCAAGCTGAAGCCCGAGGAGTACCAGGGCGGCACCTTCTCGGTATCCAACCTCGGCATGTACGGGATCCGCGAGTTCGGCGCCATCATCAACCCGCCGCAGGGCTGCATCCTCGCGGTCGGCGCGGGCGAGCAGCGCCCGGTGGTCAAGGACGGCGCGCTGGCGGTGGCGACCGTCATGAGCTGCACGCTCTCTGTCGACCATCGCGTCGTCGATGGCGCGGTCGGCGCCGAGTTCCTCGCCGCCTTCAAGAAGCTGATCGAGGACCCGCTGACCATGCTGCTGTAGCCGAACGGCTCGGCACGCGAAGGAAACGGATGGCTGATCGACCGTGCGACGCCTGCTGACATTGGTTCTCGTTGCCCTGCCGTTCGTCGCGGTCGCGCCCTCGGCATTGCTGCCTGCGGCCGGGCCCGGTGCGGTGCGCGACAGCTTCGCGGCCTACAAGCAGGCATTGATCGAAGGCGACGGCCGCGCGGCCTCGCGCCTGACCGCATCGGACACGCACCGTTACCTGCTGCAGAGCCTCGAGAGAGCCCTGATCATGAACGAGGCGGCGCTGCGTGCGCTGCCCCTGGTCGACCAGATCGCCGTGCTTCTGCTGCGCCACAACATGCCGCCGGCCGAACTGCGCGCGATGCGGGCCGGCGATCCGGTGGCCTATGCGGTGGAGCGCAAGGCCTTTGACGAGGCCGCGGTCGCGCGGCTTGCCGTCGAGCCCTTCACCGTGACGGGAACGCGCGCCGAGGCACCCTTGTCGAACGTCAAGGGGCTGCCGCTTCCGGTCAGGGTGCACTTCAAGGAAGAGGCGGGCGCCTGGCGCCTCGATCTCTTGTCCTCGATGGCGCCGTTGCGGGCTGCGCTCGATGCCCGCGCGGGCCTGCTGTCGAGGCTGAACATGGCCGAAGGCGACCTGGCCGTGCTGATCGTGCGCCTGGTCTCCGGACGCGTCCCGGCGCCCGACATCTGGATCCCGCCGAAGTGAAACGGGAGCAATTGGAGGTGATGCGTGGCTGACAGCGATTTCGACGTGGTGGTGGTCGGCGGCGGGCCGGGCGGCTACGTGGCGGCGATCCGGGCGGCCCAGCTCAAGCTCAAGACCGCGGTCGTCGAGAAGCAGCACCTTGGAGGCATCTGCCTGAACTGGGGCTGCATTCCGACCAAGGCTCTGCTGCGCTCGGCGGAGGTCTACCACACCATGCAGCAGGCGGACTCCTACGGCCTGAAGGCCAAGGAGATCGGCTTCGACCTGGACAAGGTGGTCAAGCGCTCGCGCGCGGTCTCCAAGCAGTTGAACGGTGGCGTCGGCCACCTTCTGAAGAAGAACAAGGTCACGGTATTCGACGGGGCGGGGCGGCTCGACGGGCCCGGCAAGATCAAGGTCAGCAAGGACGGCAAGGCGGTCGCCGACCTGACGGCCAAGCACATCATCCTGGCGACCGGCGCGCGCCCGCGCGAGCTGCCGGGCATGGAGCGCGACGGCAAGCTGATCTGGACCTACTTCGAGGCCATGGTGCCGGAGCGTTTTCCCAAGTCGCTCCTGGTCATGGGGTCGGGCGCGATCGGCATCGAGTTCGCAAGCTTCTACCGCACAATGGGCGCCGAGGTGACCGTGGTCGAGTTGCTGCCGCAGATCCTGCCGGTCGAGGACGCGGAAATTGCCGCCTTCGCCCGCAAGCGCTTCGAGAAGCAGGGCATCAAGATCATGACCGCGGCCAAGGTGACCGAGGTCAAGAAGGGCGACAACAACATCACCGCGAAAGTCGAGGACGAGAAAGGCAAGACGAGCGAGATCAAAACGGAACGACTGATCTCCGCGGTCGGCGTCGTCGGCAACGTGGAGGACCTCGGCCTCGACACCACCAAGGTGAAAACCGAACGCGGCCTGATCGTGGTCGACGAGTTCTCGTGCACGGCCGAACCCGGGATCTACGCAATCGGCGATGTTGCCGGGCCGCCCATGCTCGCGCACAAGGCCGAGCACGAGGGCGTGGTCTGCGTCGAGAAGATCGCCGGCCTGAACGACGTCCATCCGTTGGACAAGCGCCGCATTCCCGGCTGCACCTACTCCCATCCGCAGATCGCCTCGGTCGGGCTGACCGAAGCCAAGGCCAAGGAGGCCGGCTACGACGTGCGCGTCGGCCATTTCCCCTTCATCGGCAACGGCAAGGCGATCGCGCTGGGCGAGCCCGAAGGCATGGTCAAGACGGTCTTCGACAAGGCGACCGGACAGCTTCTGGGCGCCCACATGGTTGGGGCCGAGGTGACCGAGCTGATCCAGGGCTACGTAATCGCCATGGGGCTCGAGACCACCGAGGCGGAGCTGATGCACACGGTCTTCCCGCACCCGACCCTGTCGGAGATGATGCACGAGTCCGTGCTTGACGCCTACGGACGGGCCATCCACTTCTGAGTCATGACTGTGACACGCGACATGGAACGACCGCGCCATCCGGAGAAGGCCCACAGGCCGGATCAGGAGGTCAAGCGCAAGCCGGCCTGGATCCGCGTCAAGGCGCCGGTCAGCCCGGCCTATCACGAGACTCGTCGGATCGTCCGCGAGAACGGTCTCCACACGGTGTGCGAAGAGGCCGCCTGCCCGAACATCGGCGAGTGCTGGGCGAAGAAGCACGCCACCATGATGATCATGGGCGAGATCTGCACCCGCGCGTGCAGCTTTTGCAATGTGGCGACCGGCCGGCCCGGCCCGCTCGACCCCTTCGAGCCGACCAACGTCGCGGCCGCCGTCTCCAGGCTGGGTTTGGAGCATGTCGTCGTGACCTCGGTCGACCGTGACGATCTGGCCGACGGCGGCGCAGCGCATTTTGCCGCGGTGATCCAGGCGATCCGGGAACGCTCGCCGGGCACCACGATCGAGGTGCTGACGCCCGACTTCCTGCGCAAGGACGGGGCGCTCGAGGTCGTGGTCGCCGCGCGGCCCGACGTCTTCAACCATAACCTGGAGACGGTGCCGCGCCTTTATGGCGAGGTGCGCCCCGGCGCGCGCTATTTCCACAGCCTGCGCCTGCTCGACCGGGTCAAGCAGATCGATCCGGCCATGTTCACCAAGTCCGGGATCATGGTCGGGCTGGGCGAAAGCCGGTCGGAGGTCTTGCAGGTCATGGACGACCTGCGCTCGGCCCAGGTCGATTTCCTGACCATCGGCCAGTACCTGCAGCCGACTCCCAAGCATCACGTCGTCGATCGTTTCGTTACGCCAGAGGAGTTCGAGCAATACAGCAGGCAGGCCTACAGCAAGGGCTTCCTAATGGTTTCGGCCTCGCCGCTTACGCGGTCGTCCTATCACGCTGGCGACGATTTCCTGCGCCTGCGCGCGGCCCGGGAGGCCAGGCTGGCGGCGGCAGGAGCCTGAAGCGGGGGCCTGAGCCATGCCGATCCACGCGGAAAAGCGGATCCTTCCCTACCGTCCTGAACAGCTCTTCGATCTGGTCGCCGATATCGAGTCCTATCCGGAGTTCCTGCCCTGGTGTCTGGCGGCGCGGGTGCGCCAGCGCGAGGGCGACTTGGTGGTGGCCGATCTGGTCATCGGCTTCAAGATGGTGCGCGAGCGCTTTACCAGTCGCGTTGTTCTCAACCGCCCGGCCCAGCGCATCGATGTCACCTATGCCGAAGGTCCCTTCAAGTATCTGCAGAACCACTGGGTTTTCCTGGATCATCCCGATGGCTGCCTGATCGACTTTTATGTCGATTTCGAGTTCCGCTCCCGCCTGCTCCAGAAACTCATCCAGCCGCTGTTTCACGAGGCCACGCGGCGCATGGTCGCCGCCTTCGAAGGGCGGGCGCGCACGTTGTTCTTGGCCGAGGGCGGGTCGGCGGACGCGGGCCGCGACGGCCTCAAGGCCAAGGCGGGGGCGTCCTGACCGGACAGGCATCGCCTCCGCGCCAACTGTGAGTCATTGCACAGACGCGCGACCCGGGTTCTCCTAGACTTGGTTAACGCCTGCTGGCCGCAACCGCACCACATATGGGCGCACGGCCGGCACGCGGCCCGACTGTTCCGGAGGATCCGTCATGGTCATGACCACGGTCCTGGTTCAGGTCGACAGCACGCCCGACGCCCCCGTCGTGGTCGAGGCGGCCTTTCAGGCGGCGCGCAAGGACGGCGGTCACGTTGTCGGCCTTCACGTGCAGCCCCGCGCCACGGCGCCGAGCGCCGCCGCCATCGTTCAGTCACGCACGGCGGTCGGCGCGCCCAACGGCGATGTCGCCGTGGCACTCCACGAGGCCGGCTGGGAAGGCGGCGCCAGCCTGCAGACGGCGAGGCGATGTTTCGAGAAGGTCGCCGAGCG
>CAZDBC010000057.1:9330-11566 GCA_964503295.1 uncultured Kiloniellaceae bacterium
ACCTTCAAGCAGGTTGCGCCCGGGCAGATCGAAACGGTCGCCGAACGCGGTCGCGTCTTCGACCTAGTGGTCATGCGCCAGCCGCGCGTCGATCCGGGCCATTGGCAGCGCAAGAGCCTGCGGGCGGTGCTGTTCAGCGCCGGCCGGCCTGTCCTGGTGGTACCGCCCGACCACCGTGGGGTGCTCGGCCGGCGCATCGTCATCGCCTGGAACCGGAGCCCGCTCTCGGCACGGGCGGCAGCGATCGCGCGCAGTTTCTTCCAGGGTGCGCGCGAGGTCGGCATCCTCACCGTCCACGCCAACTCCGGCTCGGGTCCTTCGGCACACGACCTCGCCGAGCAGTTGGCCTGGCACGGCCTGGCGCCGGAGGTCATCGAGACCGAGCTCGGCCAGCGCCGGCTCGGCGATGCCCTGCAGGAGGAGGCCGAGCGCTTCGGGGCCGACATGCTGGTCATGGGGGCCTATTCGCAAAGCCCGTTCCGCGAATCCCTGACCGGCGGGGTTACGAACTACCTGCTCGGCCATAGCCGCCTGCCGCTGCTCATGACCCACTGAGCTTGGCCGCGCCCGCAGACTAGGCTCCGCCGGGAGGTACGCCGCCCTGCGAAAGGGCGAGAAACAGGGTAACGGCCATCAGGAAGTTGAACGTGCCGTGGATCACGATCGACGGCCAGATCGAGCCGCTGCGCTCCGTGGCCAGGGCGAGAACGATGCCGATCGCCGTGAGGGCGGGAATCAGTACCGGAATGCCGTGCAGGACGGCGAAGCAGACCGCGCTGAGGCCGGCGGCAGGCCACAGGGGCATGCGGCCGCGCAGCCAGCGGAACAGAAGGCCGCGAAAGGCCAGCTCTTCGCAAAACGGAACGATCAGGCTGGCGGTGGCGATCATCAGGACGGCAGAAAAAGCACTGGTTGCCGTCGGGGCGAGCGCCTCGATCTGGGGGTTTTCGATCGGCGCGCCGAGCAGCCCCTGGACCAGAATATTGGTTGCCGCGGCCAGCGGAACGCATAGGAAACCGTAAAGGACGGCCCGACCGATCCACTGGCCGGGCGGCGCATTCAGGCCGAGATCGCGCCAGGCAAGGCCACGCCGGCGCACGATCAGGAGCGCGATCAGCCCGATCAGGGCGGCCGACTGAACGAGCAGTGCCATCACCATGACCAGGCCGAGCGGACCGCCGGGCTGACCTCCGCCGGCCTGCTCCAGGTCCAGCACGCCGCCCAGTAGCGACGGCAGGATCAGCCGCATCAGCAGCAGCAGCAGGGCGACCAGGAGCAGGAAGTCGGTCAGCTCGACGCGCTGCAGCGACGAGGGCGAGGAGCCTTGTTGCGCGTTCATGCCAGAGCCGTATCGCCCAGCGCCTCGCGGAACAGCCCGAGCGCGCGCCGGGTCGCCGCCAGGCGCACCGCCTGGCGATCGCCCGAAAAGACCTGTCGCTCGTGCCGGGTCGGGCCGCCGCGGCTGGCGCAGGCGAAATGAACGAGGCCCACCGGCTTGCTATCCGTCGCGCCGCCTGGTCCTGCGATGCCCGTGATGGAAAGAGCGAGATCGCCTCGCGACGCCGCAAGCGCGCCCTCGGCCATCGCCACCGCGACCGCATCGCTGACCGCTCCGAGCCGGTCGATGAGCGCGACTGGAACGCCCAGGATTTCGGTCTTGGCCGCGTTCGAATAGGTCACGAAACCTCGCTCCACCACGTCGGACGAGCCGGCGATCTCGGTCAGGCAGGCGATCACCAGGCCGCCGGTGCAAGACTCGGCGGTGACCAGCCGCCGGCCGGCGCGACGCGCGGTTTCGAGCAGGTCCTTCGCCTCGCCGAGCAGTTCCGGAGTGAACATGACGATCTCCTGATGTCGGGAGTGGCTCCCGCGTAAGTCACCCGACGAAGTGAAGGGCTGCCGCCGCGACCGCGGCGCCGTAGGCGCCGGCGGGCACGTCGTCGGCCATGATCCCGAGACCGCCGCGCAGGCGCCGGTCGAAGACATTGGCCGGCCAGAGCTTCACGATATCGAACACGCGAAAGGCGACGAATGCCACGGCGTAGAAACCTATCTCGTGTGCGACCGGGAGGATTGCCAGCCACTGGCCGACCACTTCGTCGACCACCACGCGGCCGGGATCCTTGATGTCCATCTCCCTGGCGTAGCGGTCGCTCACGGGAATGCCGACGACGAACAGGACGGCTGCTGCGCCCGCCAGCAGTGGCCAGCCCCCCAGTTCGACGAGCAGCCAGGC
>CAZDBC010000058.1:0-6222 GCA_964503295.1 uncultured Kiloniellaceae bacterium
AACTCCCTCCACGTTCTGGTACTGGCGGTCCGCCGCGTGTCGCCCCGCGCCGGCTCCTGCCCGGTCGCGACGAGCACTGCCGCGGCCATCACGAGCAGGCCCGCCAACGGTCTCCTCGAAAACTTCGGCAAGATCACGACCGACCACCTCCTCTTCCGCGGCGAACCAGTCTAGCCCTTGAAAGACGCTGGGGACAGCCGACCGTCGGCGCCGAACCTCGCCGGGGGCCACGCAGTCGCCGGAGGGCAGGTCGGGCAGCGGCGTCCCTCCGACCGTTTCCCGCAAGGTCGGGCTCCGCCGCCCGACACGTCCCGATCGGCGCCCGCAGGCGGCAGCCGGCGGCGGCTGCCTTGCTTCCCAGCGTGGCCGGCAAGCTGCAACCGCCGGAAAACACGGCCCGATCGGCCGGAAATCGAGGTTTCGTGCTGGACAGGCGGGCCGCAGATTCGGATCATCCCGGCGTCGGCCGGGTGCGGGGGACGTCCGGTCGCCGTATCGCCGGAGCGCTGCCCGCGGACTGCCGTACCGGCGGTTCGGGCACCGCGGCAGGCCCGATCTGCCGTGCGCCGGCCCCCGGGGGGAAACGCTTGCCGAACTCAGCCCATCGACCCGCAGCCGGAACGAGGCCGACAGGCCTTCGAGGCCTGCTGGCCGCCCTGGCGTGGACCGGGCTGCTCTTTGTTCAGGCAATCGCCGCTCCGGGCCCGCGGGCGGCAGAGCCCGAAGAGGTGCCTACCTACATCATCGGGGCCGGCGACAGCCTGCAGATCACCGTCTGGCGCAACGCCGAGCTCTCGACCTCGGTCACCGTGCGTCCCGACGGGCGGATCTCGGTGCCGCTGATCGACGACCTGACCGCGGCGGGCAAGACGCCGGCCGAGCTGGCCGACGACATCGAGCAGGAACTCGCGGTCTACCTGCGGGAGCCCGACGTGACCGTCAGCCTGCTGTCGGGCCAGGGCGACCTCGGCCAGCAGATCCGGATCGTGGGCGAGGCCGTCAACCCGGTCGCCCTGCCCTACCGCGCCGGCATGACCCTGCTCGATGCCGTCATCGCCGGCGGCGGCCTGTCGCGGCAGGCGGCCGGCAATTCGGCCGTGGTGCTGCGCCGGACCGACGGCGGGCGCGAGCAGATTCCCGTCCGCCTGGCCGATCTGGTGCGCGACGGCGACGGGCGGGCCAACATGGCGCTGCAGCCGGGCGACATCATCATCATCCCGGAAGGCTTCCTGACGGGGGAGTGGCGCGTCGACTACAGGGTCACGGCGAGCGAAACCTTCAGCGACAACATCGATCAGGACCCCGACGACGAACGCGAGAGCGGCTTCGTCACGCGCGCCGGCCCGGGCATCACCATTCGCGGCAACACCGCGCGGGTGCAGGCCAGCTTCACCGGCGATCTTGCCGGCGTGCATCAGATCGGTGGCGACGACGAAGGTTTCTCGGTCGACCCGCGCATCGCGGGCACCTCGACCACGGAAATCCTAAGCGACCAGCTCTTTTTCGACCTGAGCACCTCGGTCCGGCGCCAGCTTCTCGATTCGCGCGAGTCGACCTCCGCCTCGGGCGCCACGACGGGCCAGACCGACACCGTCGCGGTGCTCACGGCCAGCCCCTACTTCGTCCATCGCCTCGGCAGTTTCGCCAATGCCGAGTGGCGCTATCGCTTCAGCCCCGTCCTGGTCGGGTCCGGCGACGAATCGGACGTGCTCAGCCACGAGGCCAGTCTGGCGCTGCGCAGCGGCCGCGATTTCTCGTTCCTCTCCTGGACGCTCACCAACTCGGTCAGCGAAGAGGTGCGCAGCGACGACGACAACATCAGAACGGCGAACAGCAACCTCGGCGTCGCCTACCCGCTGTGGCGCGGCTTCAATCTCCTCGGCAACGTCGGCTACGAACTGCGCGACGGCGACGAAGGCGACGACGACGAGAACTTCTCCGGCATCACCTGGAGCGGCGGCTTCGCCTACCAGCCGCACCCGGACCTGGAGGTCCAGGCGACCTACGGCCGGCGCCAGGACGACGAGAACCTGGATGCCTCCCTGAACTACCGGATCAGCCCCAAGACTTCGATCGTGGCCAGCTATTCGGAAGCGCTGCAGACCTCGCAGGGCCGCGCGATCTCCGCCCTGACCGACATCACCATCGACCCGGACACCGGCGAGATCATCGATGTCGGCACGGGCCAGCCCTTCGAGGGCGACACCGGCCCCTTCACCTTCGAGGACGAGACCACGCGCACGGAGACCTTCCGCCTCAACGCGACCCACCGCAGCGGACGCGACAGCTTCGGGCTGTCCGGACTGTTCGGCACCCGCGAAGGCGGCACCGGGGGCGACGAGACCTTCTACACGGCGAGCGCCACCTGGTCGCGTCCCCTGACGCCGCTGCTCAACTTCAGCTCGCGGGCGAGCTTCGACCGCAGCGAGTTCGACGAGGACGACCGCACCGACGACAACTACCGTGCCAGCCTGGCCTTGAACTACCGGCTGGCATCCAACGCGAGCGCCTCGCTCGCATACAACTTCCAGACGCGCGATTCGTCCGACGACGACGAGAGCTTCCTGGAGAATGCCGTCACGCTGGGGCTCTCGGTGTCGTTCTAGGGCTTGCGGCCGGTCAGTCCTGCGACAGCCGTTGGAGCAGCACGGCGGCGCCGAAGACCATGACCGGCGCCAGGTTCATGACCAGCAGATCGCGCGCATGGCGCAGGACGATGCCCGCCAACTGCGCGGCCGTCGCCGATTTCAGGCCCTGCGCGCCGTAATGCTGCCAGACCTCGACGGCCTCGAGGAACAGGGCCAGTCCCAGGCCGGGCAGGAGCGCCCACGCCCAGGTCAGAGGACGCCGCCCGATCAGGCAGGTCGCGAGAAAGATGCCGAGCCCGAGGAAAACCAGAATCGCATCAGGCGCGAGGCCGAGGCCGTCGCGCAACAGCGCCTTGAGGCGATCAAGCACGGCGCGGATAGAGTCCGCGCGGGGCCGCTTGACGGGCCGTTAACCATGCCTGAGGCAAGCTCGCGCATAATCCCGCTTCGGCTCCCTCACCGGGCCGAGCGGGACGGCCGCCAGATCGCACGCCGGTTAAAGGACGTAGGTGAATACGGCCCAGTAGCCGGCCGCCGAACCGCAGATCAACGTCGAAAGGGCCAGAACGGACCGCAAACGTCGAAGAGAGACCCTGGGTACAGCGCCAAATTGAACGGTTCCAAAAAAACGCGCAGCAAAACCCTTTGGCCGGTTACCGGCCCAAGCAATATCGTCGCTCGGCATGCCACATCTCCCTGATTGGCAAGGCAATGCCATGAAAACGGGAGGAGCTGCCGGGCCCGCGAAAGCGAGTCCACAACGTGTTATTCTATTTGAAAAACAGCCCAACCCCTTACCCAAAGATTACTCTAATCCTGTGGCACAAATGTGTCAAGGAGCGCGCCTCATTCGCCTGGATTCGGCGCGTCGGGGGGCGTTACAAAGGGTGGGGTGCCTTGTCGGCGGGCGCGCGATGCCGTGAGACAGGGCTCCAACGCCGGTTGCGTTGCCCGCTGCCGACAGTGCTTCGCGGCTGACACCGGCTCCGGCCGCAACCGATCCACCAGAGCGCAGGGCATGAGCAAGACCCACCCGCAGATCACCGACGCCCTGCGCCTCTCCGCCCAGCCGGAGGCGGCGACGCGCGACGTCGGCGAACAGCTCTCCGGCCGCCGCTCGAAGCTCTCGGACGTCGCGCTCCGCCCGCTCTATCTGCTGTACGAGCGCCGTCTCCTCGGCCTGATCCGGCAGGCGCCGTTGCCCCGGCACATCGGAATCATCCTCGACGGCAATCGGCGCTTCGGCCGCGCGAACAACATCCAGGATCCGCATCTGATCTACCGGCTGGGCGCGCGCAAGCTCGACGAGATCCTGGCCTGGTGCGCCGACCTCGACCTCGCGGCGGTTACCCTCTGGGTCTGCTCGACCTCGAACCTCGCCCGTTCCCCGGACGAGGTCTCGGGCATCCTCTCGGCGATCGAAGACAAGATACGCACCCTGGCCGCCAACCCGGAAGTCCACCGGCGCCGCATCCGCGTGCGCACCGCGGGGCGGCTCGACCTGCTGCCGCCGTCCACGGTCGAGGCGATCAGGACCGCCGAGAACGCGACCGCCGCCTACGAGGCCATGACCCTGACCATCGCCGTCGCCTACGGCGGGCGCGAAGAGATCGTCGACGCGGTCAGCGCCTTCCTGCGGCAGCGGCAGGCGGAGGGCAAGGACCTCTCCACGGCCATCGCCGAGATCACGCCGCAATCGATCGGCCGTCACCTCTACGCGCCGGACCTGCCCGACCCCGACCTGATCATCCGCACCAGCGGCGAGATCAGGCTCTCCGGGTTCCTGATGTGGCAGAGCGCCTTCAGCGAGTTCTACTTCTCCGACATCCACTGGCCGGCGTTCCGCAAGGTCGATTTCCTGCGCGCCATCCGGGACTATCAGCAGCGCAGCCGACGCTTCGGCCGCTGACGGCGTTCGGCCAAGGCGGCACGCCGGGCCGGTTCCCGGGCTCCCCTCGCCCAAAGCGAACGGCGCTCCGCAGCTTCGCGGGGCGTGGCTGCCGCGGCGCCCGACGCGCCGCGGCAGGACCGTCAGAGGAAGGTTTCGGGAATGATCAGGATGTCGCCCGGCAGCAGCGCCACGTTGGCCGAGATGTCGCCATCCTCGAGCAGGTCGTCGAGACGCACCCGGTACTCCTGGGTCTCGCCGTCCTGCACCCGCACGAGAGTGGTGCTGTTGCCGTCGGCGAACTCGGTCAGACCCCCGACCTGAATGACCGCGTCGAGCAGCGTCATGTTGGCCCGGTAGGGAATGGCTCTCGGCTGGGCCGCCTCGCCGACGATGCGGACCTGTTGCGGGAAGGTCCCGACGAAGCCGCCGACGATGACCGTGACCAGCGGATCCTGGATGTAGACGGCAAGCTCCTTTTCGATCTCGCGCGAGAGGTTGCTCGGCGTCTTGCCCTCGACGTAGAGATCCTCGATCAGCGGCACGGAGACCCGGCCATCGGGCCGCACCGTCACCGATGTGGTCAGCTCCGCGTTGCGCCAGACGAAGATGGTGAGCGAATCGCCGGCCCCGATCTGATAGAGGGGCGGTTCCTCGATCGTCGCCAGGTCGGCCGGCGGCTCGGGCTTGCCGGCGCAGGCGCCCAACACCAAGGCCGCCATCAGGCCGAATGCCGCCGTCCGCAGACGTTGTCCCCCACTGGGTCCCCCGCTGGTCATGCTGTCCTTCTCCGTGCCTTCTGTTCCGATAGCCCGTCGGCCGCACGTTAGAGTCAAGTCCCTCGAACGACAAGTGGCGAAGCCGCGGCCTCTCCCGCGCCCTTCGGCGGGCGGACCGGGCCGCCGCAGCCGGCCGGGGTCAGGCGCCGCCGCGCAGGCGGTACCAGGCGATCCCGGCCCATTCGTGCAGGGCGTAGTAGCTGTAGAGGAAGGCCCTGGCCGAGGGCAGGAAATCGCGCCAGCGCGGCTCCGCGCGGGAGACGAAGCGGGTCGGCGCCGGCACCACGTCGAGTCCGGTGGCCCCAAAGGCGATCAAAGCGCGCGGCATGTGCCAGGCGTGGGTCACGAGATAGGCGCGACCGATGCCGTCGGCGCGCAGGAGCGCCGCCGAGTTGCGGGCGTTGGAAAAGGTGTCGACGGAGCGCCGCTCGACCCAGCGCACCGGCACGCCGAAGTCGCGTTCCAGGCTTTGCTTCATGGCGTCGGCGACGAAGCGGTTCTCGGTCCGGCCGGCCGCGCCGCCGCTCACCAGCACCGGCAGGCCGGTCGCACGGGCAAGGCGGGCCGCATACTGCAGCCGCTCGAGGGTCAGGCTGCCGGGCACGTCGACGCCGTGGGACGGCGCCCCGGGGTGCCAATACTCGGGCGCGCTGAAGTAGAGCCCGGCGCTCAGGACCACGATGGCACCGGCCTCCGGGTCGGGACGGCGCAGGTCGAGGGCGTCGTATCGCTGCAGCGGCGCCATCAGCTCGCCCGCGGCATAGGGCGTCGTCGAGAGGTAGGCGACGAGAAGCAGCAGGCCGAGCAGGGCGCGCCCGAACGGGCGCCGCCAGCGGAGCAGAAGCCAGCCGGCGAGCAGCAGGAGGAAAAAGACCGCCGGCGGCAAGACCAGGATCTTGACGAGGTCGTACAGCATGGCCGCGCCCCCGGTGGCCCGGATCGAATCGCTCCGGGAGGTGCCCGTGCG
>CAZDBC010000058.1:6232-11488 GCA_964503295.1 uncultured Kiloniellaceae bacterium
GCGGCCCGGCGGAGCCGGACCGCGCGACCGTCAAATTCTCCAGTACTGAAGCGATGGCGGCAGGCTGGTCCGGTCGAGCGCCGACTTGACGTCGATCACGATGCCGCCGTCCACCAGCCGCTCGATCGGCGCCGGCGACATGGATTCGAGAATCGCCCGGTGCGGCACGCAGAGCACGATGGCCTCGAGATCCACCAGCGCCTCGGCCGCGACCAGACGAATGCCGAACTCCTCCACCGCCTCCTCCGGATCGACCAGAGGATCATAGACCAGAGGCTCGACGCCGTACTCGCGCAGCTCGGCCACGATGTCCGGCACGCGGCTGTTGCGCAGGTCGCGGACGTTCTCCTTGAAGGCGAGCCCGAGAATGCCGACCCGGACGGCGTGGTTGAGACGGCCGGACCGGCCCAGCATCTTCATCAGCCGGCGGGCGACGAAAGCGCCCATGCCGTCGTTGATGCGCCGCCCGGCCAGGATCACTTCCGGATTGTAGCCCGTTTCCTCGGCCTTGGCGGTCAGGTAATAGGGATCGACGCCGATGCAGTGGCCGCCGACCAGGCCCGGCGTGAAGCGCAGGAAGTTCCACTTGGTCGCCGCCGCGGCCAGCACGTCGCGGGTCGGGATGTCGATCCGCTCGAAGATGATGGCGAGCTCGTTCATGAGCGCGATGTTGAGATCGCGCTGGGTGTTCTCGATCACCTTGGCGGCCTCGGCGACCTTGATCGACTGGGCCCGGTAGACCCCCGCGGTCGTGACCGCGCCGTAGATGGCGGCGACGCGTTCCAGGGACTCCGCGTCCTGGGCGGAGACCACCTTGACGATTCGCTCCAGAACGTGCTCGCGGTCGCCGGGATTGATGCGCTCGGGCGAGTAGGCGAGCTTGAAGTCGGTGCCGACCCGCAGGCCGGAGACCTCGGCCAGAAGCGGCCCGCAGACTTCCTCGGTGACGCCGGGATAGACGGTCGATTCCAGGGCGACGATGGCACCCGGCTCGAGGTGGCGGGCGACCGTCCGGCAGGCCGCCTTGACCGCCCCGAGGTCGGGCCGATGGTTCTTGTCGACCGGGGTCGGCACGGTGATGGCGAAAAAGCTCCGCCCGCGCAGGCAGTCGGGGTCGGCCGAGACGCGCAGGCCGCTCGCCCGCAGAACGTCGCCATCGACCTCGCCGGTCCAGTCCTCGCCGCGGGCCAGGCTTTCGACACGCCTGCGATTGGTGTCGAAGCCGACCACGTCCTGGTACTGCCGGGCCAGCGCAACGGCGAGCGGCAGGCCGACGTAGCCGAGCCCGACGACCGCTATTCTCTCGTTCGATCTCATTCCTTCCCCTCGCAGCTTCGCACCGCCCCTTGCGATCCGCGGCCGGCCGCCGCGGGCAGCTTCGTGCCACGTTTGACCGGCCGAGGCCAGTCCGGTCGAACGGCAAAAAATCAGTCGCCGGCCGGCCGCTCACGGCAGTCGGGTTGCCGGCGGTGCAGGCCCGGTCCCGGACAGACAGGCAGCCTCCACCGCACCCTGGCGACGTCCGGCGGCCGCGCATGCGCTGCCCGCGCCCCTTTCCCCAGGCCCGCCGGATGTCGAAGGCGCGGCGATCTCAGGCGCCGGCCGCCAGCCGCGCGCCGTCGCTCGCGGCCGCGGTTCCGTGATGGACACTGCTGATGAAGGATTCGAACATGACCAGGGCCCAGATCAGGGCACTGTGATCGCTCGCCCCGCTTGCGTGTTCGCGCAGGATGCGTTCGACGAACGCCATGTCGAACAGGCCGGTGTCGCCCAGGACACCGTGCAGCAGGCGGCGGCGGGTCGGCTCCTGCAGCGGCCCCCGGAACCAGCGTGCGAGCGGCACGGCAAAACCCATCTTCTCGCGGTAAAGAATCTCCCGCGGCAGGCGCTCCTCCATGGCCTTCTTCAGGAGGTACTTGCCTTCGCGCGCGCGCAAGCGGAACGAGGGCGGCAAAGTCGCGGCCCATTCGAGCAGGTGATGGTCGAGCAGCGGCACGCGAACCTCGAGCGAGGTGGCCATGCTGGCGCGATCGACCTTGGTCAGGATGTCGCCGGGCAGATAGGTCATCATGTCCGCGTACTGCACGCGGTCGAGATGATGCTCGACCGGGGCGTCACGCATCACGGACGCCAGGACCTCGCCGGCATGATAGCCCTGCAGGTCGCTTTGCATGCGCGGCGAGTACAGCCGGTGGCGGAGCCGGTCGCCGAGGATCGAGACGCTGTGGAAGTAGCCCTCGATGCTGTCGCGCGCGAGCGCCTGCAGGGTCGCCTTCGCCCTGAGCGGGCGCGGCGCCCAGTCCAGCTTGGGGTAGAGACTGCCAAGCAGAGAGAATACGGGATGGCGCAGGGACTCCGGCAGCAGGCCGCGCAAGAGCTCCTCGTAATGGTGCCAGCGGTAGCGGCGATAGCCGGCGAAGGCCTCGTCGCCGCCGTCGCCGGACAGGGCGACCGTGACCTTCTCGCGCGCCAGGCGACAGACCTGGTAGGTCGGCATGGCCGAGCTGTCCGCGAAGGGCTCGTCGTAGAAGCCGGACATGGCCTCGATCAGGTCGAAGGAGTCGGCGGCGACCTCGCGCGAGCGATGCTCGGTCCCGATATGCCCGGCGACCAGTTCCGCATAGGTCGCCTCGTCGAAATCGGGCACGTCGAAACCGATGGCGCAGGTGTTGACGGCCGTCGAGGAGTGCTCGGCCATCATGCTGACCACGCTGCTCGAATCGACGCCGCCGGAGAGGAACGCGCCGAGCGGGACGTCGGCCATGAGGCGAATCCGCACCGCTTCGCTGAGGCGTTCGCGCAGTTCGGCGCAGGCGTCGTCCTCGCTGAGACTCTCGTCGCTCTGAAAGGCGATGTCCCAGTAGCGGCGATCCGCCGGCTGCGGCCGATTGCGCTTCCAGGTCAAGGTGTGGGCCGGCGGCAGCTTGCGAACCGTGCTGTAGATGGCGCGCGGATCAGGCACGTAGCCGAGCGCGAAGTAGTCCTCCACCGCCTGGACGTCGAGGCGACGCTCGAGCTTGGGATGACAGAGCAGCGCCTTCATCTCGGAGGCGAATATCAGCCAGCCGTCGGGCAGAAGCGCATAGTAGAGCGGCTTGATCCCCAGCCGGTCGCGCGCGAGGAACAGCGTGTGGGCGTTGGCGTCCCACAAGGCAAAGGCGAACATGCCGCGGAAGCGCTTGACGCAGTCCGGGCCCCACTCCTCCCAGGCATGGACGATGACCTCGGTGTCGCACAGCGTCTCGAAGCGGTGGCCGCGCGCGCGCAGTTCGTCGGCCAGCTCCCTGAAGTTGTAGATCTCGCCGTTGTAGACGACGCAGACGCTGGAATCCTCGTTGAAGAGCGGCTGATGCCCGCCTGCCAGATCGATGATCGCGAGCCGGCGATGGCCGAGCCCGATGCCGGGGTCGGCATGGAAGCCGCTGCCGTCGGGTCCGCGATGCGCGAGGCTCTCCGTCATCGCGCCGAGCAGGGCCCGGTCCACGGGCCGCGCGTCTTTCGTGTCGAAAAATCCCGCCAGTCCACACATCGCACGTTCCAACGCGCCCGACCCACCCGCAGGTCTCGGGCCCGCCCCCTCTCTCGCCTTGCGGCGGCCGACCGCCGCCCTATCGCTCGACCCTGACCAGAGAGCCCCCCGCCTCCAAGGTCCGATTCAGGAAATCGTGCAGCATTGTCTCGCTCGCGCGCAAATCTTCCGTCACCCTGGTCCCGATGGCAACGATTGCCGCAGAGCGGTCGCCGCCGGTGGCCATGGCCTTCATCTCCAGGAGCTTGCCGAGGAGAGGCGACGTCGTCACCTCGCCGCCGACCCGGTACCACTGCCAGACGAGATAGCGCTCGCCGCGGCCGCGCAGGACGAGCCGGCGCAGGTCGCGCATGCGGCCGGCTATCTCGCGCCTGATCTCCGCCTCGCCGACCTGCTGCCAGCCGGACTGCGTGCCCACCAGCGCGTTGAGATCGCTGATCGCCTCGGCGCCCTGGCGCTGGTAGTCGTAGTAGGCGATGTAAAGATCGACCCGATCGTCGCCCCGGCGATAGCTCTGCGCGAGTTCGAGATCCATGCCCTGCCAGGCGGGCTGCCATGACGGCGGATCGGCTTCGACCGCAAGCCAGTCGCCACCCGGCAGCGGCGCCTGCAGCGCCCTGGCCGGCGTCTCAGGCGGCGCCTTGGCGGCCGCCGTCAGGGCCTGGCCCGCCACGACGAGGCTCAGCGCGAGCAGCGCGCAGCCCCCCTGTACGACCGGTCGGGCGCTGCCGGCCCGGCCGGCAGCAGGGCCATCGGCAGGGCCGTCCGCGGGCGGCGCGCTCGTGTCGCCCGGGCCCGGAGAGTCGAAGCGATCGCGCAGCAGGGCGGCGAGACCGAGCAGGATCAGAGTCACCACGCTGAGAAACAGGAAGCCGTAGACGACATGGTCGATGTCGACGGCAATCTCGTAGTCGCTGAGATGCGCGATCATCACGATGCCGTAGGCCCGGATGCCGTTGGCGACGATCGGCACCGCCAGCGACAGGCCGACGAAAAACAGCCGGCGCTTCCAGGAGCGGAAGAAAAGGTAGGAGACCAGCAACCCGAGAGCGAAGCAGACTATCAGGTAGCGAACGCCCGAACAGGCCTCCGCGACCAGGAAGTTCCCGGACGGGATCTGGATGTAGTAGCCGTCGAGAAAGACCGGCATGCCGGTCAGCCGCAGCAGGCGAACCACGATCTCGGCGGTCACGTCCTGCAGCGTCGGCACGATCGAGTAGCCGAACGGCACGGCGAGCAGGAGATAGGCAAGCGGGAAGACCGCCGCCAGGGCGACGCGCCAGCCGAAGACCAGCAGGAACAGCGCCTGCCAAAGGCCGACGAAGGCGAACTGCTTGACCATCATGACATTGGCGAGATCGCCGGCGACCCAGGCGAGGGTCAATCCGGTGATCGGCACAAGTGCCAGCGGAAAAGCGCGCGGCCGCAGGGACGCCAGGCGGTGGCGCAGTCGATAGAAGAGAAAGAGCACGATGGGGAGAATGAAGAAGCCGTGCCCGTAGGTGCTGGAGTTGCTCCAGACGCGCACCGCCGCCGCGATCTCCTCGTTGAACAGCCACAGCAGCGCGGCCGAGCAGACCGCGAAGATCGACAGACTCGCGATCCAGGCCCGCCGGAGCGGATGCGGCGTCGCCTGCGCCGCCTGCCGTCGCTGATCGCCGCCTGCGTCGCTCTGCGCCGGGGCGGGGGCGTGCTTGCGCTGCGGGTCGCCGGGGTGGCTCTCGACT
>CAZDBC010000059.1:0-1611 GCA_964503295.1 uncultured Kiloniellaceae bacterium
CCCTCGGCGTCGAGACCGTCGATACCGCGCGCCGGGTCGACCAATTTTTGCGCCGCGACCTGATGCAGCAGACCAGCATCATCGGCGGGGCCACAGTGCGCGCCGACTACTTCCAGCGCATGCAGCAGCTTTTCGGCTCGGTCGGCGGCGACAACTCGCTAAGCGGCGCGGCCAATAACCTCGCGACCGCGCTCGAGGATCTTGCAACTTCGCCGGAGGTCGCGTCGGCCCGCTTTACGGCGATCGACCAGGCAACCGCCTTGACCCGCCAACTGACTGGAATGGCCGAGCAGGTCCAGGACCTCAGGGCGCAGGCGGACACCCAGATCAGCGATGCCATGGAGCTGATCAACAGCCAGCTCTCCGCCATCGCGGATCTCAACGTGGACATTTCGCGGCGAAATGCCGAAGGCCTGGCGACAGGTGAGCTGGAAGACGAGCGCGACGCCGCGATCCGGACCGTCCGCGAGTATCTCGGGGTCTTCGAGATCACCCAGAGCGACGGCCAGGTGACCCTGATGACCGAAGGCGGTCGCTCCCTCGTCGCCGGCTCGACCGCCTCGGTTCTGTCCTACACGGCAACCACGACCATGACCGCAACGGTCGACTATCCGACGACCATCAGCGGCATCTACGTCAATGGCGGCTCCTCGCCACCTCCGTCGGCCGACATCACGACCCAAATCGAAACCGGACGGCTCGCGGCCCTGGTCGAGATGCGCGACGACACTCTGCCCGCCATGACCGCTCAGCTGGACCAGTTCGCCGCGGAACTGCGCGACAATGTCAACCAGGCCCACAACCGCGGCGCCAATACGCCGTTGGGCAACGGCACAGCCGCCGGCGACGACCCGGTCATGTGGGGCTCGCGCGAGATCACCAACACAGCAGACCCTCTCACTCTCGGCCACGACGTCCAGTTCGCGATCCTCGACGCCGACGGCAACAGCGTGATCCCCGCGACCTCGATCGCCGCCGGTGCGACGACACCCGCAGCGATCCAGACAGCCCTCGACACCTATCTCTCGACAGCGCCTGGCTACGGCACCGCCGCCTTCGTCAATGACCGCCTCGAGATCAAAATGGAGCCCGGCTACCGCCTGGCCATTCTCGACCAGGGGCCGGCCGCGGACTTGGGCGACGCCACCATCCAATTCGACGCCGACGGCGACGCCACGCCGGAGACCTACAAGGGCTTCTCAGCCTTCTTCGGTCTCAACGACCTGTTTCAGACGCCGCAACTCGCCGGCGGCGGATTCGCCATGGAGAACCAGGGCAGCGATCTCGGGATCTCCAGCACACTTCAAGTCCGCCCCGACATCGTCGCCGATCCGGAGAAGCTGTCGCGTGGCATGCTGCGCGGCGCCTTCCCGACCCTCGAACTCGGCGTTGGCGACAACGAGGTCGCCCAGCAACTGGCCGATGCCTTCACCCAGAACTACAGCTTCACCTCGATCAACAACGGGCCACCGGCCATCTCGACCACGCTTGGGGGCTACGCCAACACCATTCTCTCCTTCGCCGCCTCGAGCACCGCAGCGGCGGAGCAGACCTTGAATTTCGAGCAGTTCCTGTTCGAGGACATTGAGAACAAGTTCCTCGGAGACTCCG
>CAZDBC010000059.1:1621-11429 GCA_964503295.1 uncultured Kiloniellaceae bacterium
AACGAGCGGCAGGAAATAGCCGGCGTGAGCCTGGACGAGGAACTGGCCAATCTCGTGGTCTTCCAGAACGCCTACAATGCCTCGGCGCGCGTTGTGCAGACCGTCAACGAGCTGTTCGACCAACTGATCAACCTGCGCTGAGCCGGGAGTCGTCGAAGATGTTCCGAGTCGCCAGCTACGCCCAGCACCTGCAGAACATGTCCTTCATCTCGCGTACGCAGTCCGACGTGGCGTCGACGCAGATCCAGATCGCCAGCGGCAAGAAGGCGCAGCAGTATGCGGAGATCTCGCGGCGCACCAGCGAGCTTGTCGGTCTCGAACGGTCCGTCGCACTCAAGGAGCAGTATCAAAGCAACATCGGCCAGGCCCTGTCCCGCCTGGAGATGATGGAGACCTCGGTGACGACCCTTGTGGAGCGGACGACCGACATGATCGGCATCGCCAGTCAGGGCCTCAGCGCCAATTTCATAAACGACCTCCCGCTTGAGGAGTTTGCCGCCACCTTCAGCGAGGAGATCGCCTCGGTGCTCAATACGCGTCTGAGCGGCCGCTACCTCTTCGCCGGCAGCAAGACGGACGTACCGCCAGTCGACCTGACCGACCCCAACTACACGCCGCAGGCCGGGTTGCCCGGCACCTTCACGGCCGACTTCGACTATTACCAGGGCGACGACGTCGAGCTGTCGATCAGAGTGGACGAGACCTTCGAGACCACCTACGGCGTGACGGCAAACGATCCGACCTTCGAGCAGCTGTTGCGCGCCGTGTCCTATATCGACTACGCGGGCGCGAACGGCGACAAGGCGGTTCTCGAGCAAGCCTACGACATGCTCCAGACTGCGCTCGACGGCCTGAGTGACCTGCGGGGCAAGATCGGCGCGACCCATCAGGTCCTGGACAAGGCGAACCAGGGCCATGGCGATTTCATCGCCTACAGCCAGAACCTGATCTCCGACATCGAGGACGTGGACGTCGCGGCAGCGACTACGGAACTGTCCCAGCAGAGCGTGCAACTGCAGGGCTCCTACCTCGCGCTTCAACGGGTCAGCCAGCTCAGCCTGCTGAACTACCTTCGTTAACACATTTGCCGGATAATCCTGGGAAATCCGCGCAAGAGACCGAGTTTGGAGTTGGCCATGATGCAAAGTCCCAGCGCCGAGCGCACGCGGTGGGCCGCCAGCTGTCCCCCCGCTTCCGGCGGCTCCGATGGAAAGACCGTCATCGAGACCCGTTTCGGAACGATCGAGTTCGACCGCGGGCACAGCATCCGCTTTGCCCGTCCGATACCCGGCTTCCCGAACCACGAAGAGTTCGGTCTGGCCGCCATTCCCAACGTGGATCCGAACAGCTTCATGCTGCTTCAATCGCTGGCGCCCGCCGATCTGTCCTTCGTCGTCGTGCCGTACGAGCCTGCGACCGGGCTGATCGACCAAGCGGATCTCGTGGAGGCCCTGCAACAGCTCGACATCAAGACAGCCGACGCGGCAATGATGCTGATCGCGACTTTCCGCAAGGAAGGCGGGCGCACGGTGACGTCCCTCAATCTGCGGGCGCCCATAATTATCGATACACGCCGGCGCCTGGCCTGGCAGCACATCCTGCCGAACGACCGCTATCCGATCCGGCACGTGGTCGGCGCCTGACCGATCGGTCTCCCAAGACTCTCCTGGATCGGCCGGCAGAGCCGACCAGCCCGTTGCCGGGCACGACGCCCGCCGCCCGGCGGTCAGGCTCCGGGCGCCCGCTCCCTCGAGCCGTCTCCGGCGCGCACCGCCAGGCTCCGCCGCGAGAGCCACCTCGCCCGGCAGTGACGCAAGCGCACGGCATCGTGCCATCCGTCCGACTTCCGGACATGGCGCCGCAGTAAGGCATCGCGCTCGAAGCCCATGGACTCGTGAAGGCGAATCACGGCAAGGTTCTCGGCCAGAACCTCGCAGAACAGCGTATCGAGCGACAGCTCCTCGAAGACATGGCGCAGCACAGCCGATTCCACCCCTCGGCCGACGCCCTGTCCGCGAACCTCCGGTTCGGCCAGGTAGAATGCCCAAAAGCACTTTCGCTCATCCCAATCGATGGCATAGAGATTGACGAGACCGAGCGGCCGGCCATCCCGTTCGATGATCCAGTATCGGCGGCGCGGGTCCGCCAGGGCGGTGTCGAACCAGCTGTCGTGCTCGTCCCGGCTGATCGGATGATCGCTGTACATATAGCGCGCCACTTCCCGGCGATTTCGCCAGTCGAGAAGGCGTTCACGGTCCTCCGGTCGCAGCGGGCGCAAGACGACGTTTGGTCGATCCTCAACCGTCAGAACGGGACAGTCGCGAGCGTCAGACATTCCCATAGCGTGCGTTGCGGACCATGCGGTAGCCCTTGATCAACTCCGCGATGCCATCGTCCAGGCTGTAGCGCGGCTTGAAGCCGGTGCGCTCGATTCTCTCATTCGAGACGATATAGTCGCGCTTGTCGATATCCTCGCCGATCGGCGCCTCGAGATAGGCGAAGTTGGGCAATTGCTCTCCGATCTTCCGACACAGCTCCAGCTTGGAGAGATTCGCGTCCGACAGGCCGACGTTATACGGCCGGCCGCGCATGGCTTCGAATTGTCCAAGGGCATGGAGGAACACGCGGGCGACGTCGCGGATATGAATGTAGTTGCGCTTGAAGTGCGCCTCGAAGAGAACCACCGTGCGATCGTTGACTGCCCGATACACGAAATCGTTGACCAAAAGGTCGATCCGCATGCGCGGCGCCATGCCGAAGACCGTCGCCAGCCTGAATGAAATGGTGTTTTCGCGCGCCAGCGCGATCTTCTCCGCCTCGACTTTTGTGGTGCCGTAGAGGCTGAGCGGACGCAAGGGCGTGTCCTCGGTACAGAACCTGCCCGATTCGCCGATGCCGTAGCCGCTGTTGGTGATCGGCATGAGCAGACGCTGCTCCTTGCCCATCAAACGGCACAAGGTCTCGATGGCATCCCGGTTCGTCGTCACGGCACCGATGCGGTCTCGGTCGCAGAGCGGTGCACCGACCAGCGCAGCGAGGGGAATCACGATATCGGCCGCCTTCACGAGAGGCGTCAGGACCGCTGCGTCGCGGGCATCGCCCCGGACCACATCGAACCTGGGATCCGCACAGACATGCCCGAACGGCATCTGGCCGAACATGAAGCTGTCCAGCACCGTTACCCGATAGCCGCTTTCGAGCAGAGCGGGCACCAGAATCGAGCCAAGATAGCCCGCCCCCCCGGTGACCAGAATCGACAGGCCGTCGGTCATGCCCGGCGCACCAGGCGGCAGGCCCGGTCGAGAACCTGATAGAGCGTCTCGATCTGCGGCGTCAGGTCGTAGGGGTGGTTGCCGACAAAGAACCCCCGATCGTGAGCAGTCATGGCGCGCTCGACAGTTCCCACAATCTCATAGTCGTAGTGCCGAATGACATCGTGGCGCAGGAAACAGCCACCGGTAATGATCCGAAAACCGATATCGGCATCCTTGAGGGCTGCAAAGACCGCTTCCCGATCGATCGGCAGATCCGGATTCAAGATAATGGTGAAGGCGAAGGCCGAGCTGATGCCGTTCTCGCTCTGGATGATAAACCGCGAGTCCGGCCCGAACAGCTCGCGAAACAGTGCCCAATTGCGTCGCCGTCGCGCCGTCAGCTCGGGCAGCTTGCGCAGCTGTTCGCGTCCGATGGCGCCGCTGAGCTCGAGCGGTCTGACGTTGTAGCCGGGCAGAAGGAAGCGATAGGCCTCGAAGTGGTCGCTCTCGCGCCGCGCGAAGAGCGGCGAGTCGGGCGGCAGATCGCGCGTCCAGCCGTGCGCGCGCAGGCAGCGCAGCAGGTGGGAGAGCTCGAGATCGTCGGTCAGAACCATGCCGCCTTCCATGGTCGAGATGTGATGCGAAAAGAAGAAGCTGAAGGTGTTCAGGTCTCCGAAGGTGCCGGTCTTGCGGCCCGCGAGTTCGGCATCCATCGATTCGCAATTGTCTTCGAGAACGTAAAGACCGTGGTCATCGGCGAAAGCGCGCACGGCATCGAGCGGAGCCGGGTTGCCGAGAATGCTGACCGGCAGGATCATGCGCGTGCGCGGCGTCAGGGCGCGCTCCAGTTGACCAACGTCCATGTTCAGGCTGTCGAGATCGATGTCGACGAAGCGCAGACGCAGGCCGTACTGCTGGAGCGGGTGATAGGTGGTGCTCCAGGACAGGGCCGGCACGATCACCTCGTCGCCGCGCTGCAGCGGCCGGTCCTTCTTGTAGAAGAGAGCGGCAACGGAAACCAGGTTGGCCGAGGAACCCGAATTGACCATGACCGCATGCTTCTTGCCGAAGTACTCGGCGAACTCGGCCTCGAAGGCGGCGACCTCGCGCCCCATGGTGAAGTAGCCGCCCGCGATAACCCGCTGCATGGCGTCGATTTCTTCCTGACCCCAGGACGAGGCGGCGAGCTCGTAGAACATGGATTGCGTCCCTCCGCTGGTGGCCCGGGTCTAGAAGGGGCCGCGAAACTCGAGTTGGTGGGCGAGCGCCGCGCGCTCCGGCTCGGGCCGCCACCGCCTGTCATCCGGCTTGAGCAGCTCGTGGACCCGGGCGGCGATGCTTGCGGCATCGGGATAGAATCCGCGCTCGAGCGCAGGCGTGGTCGGGCAGGTGGTCGGCGCAAAACCCATCCGGGCCATCCGGATCCCCGCCCGGCCGCTGAAACGCTCGGCCAGCAGGGCCAGGATCTCGGCCGAGGCCCCGGCACAGGTCCAGGCATTGTCGACCACAAGGAGATGGCCGGTCCGCCCGACCGAACGGGCGATCGTGTCAATGTCGAGCGGCACCAGGGAGATGGGATCGATCACCTCGGCGAAGATGCCGACATCCTGCAGCAGCTCCTGGGCCCGCAGACACTCCATGACCATGTTCGACACGCCGACCAGGGTTATGTCGTCGCCTTCGGTGCAGAGCCTGGCGCGGCCAAAGGGCACCTCGTAGTCGCCTTCCGGAACCGACGCTCGCGTCGGGTAGAGCAGGCGGTGCTCGACGAAGATGACGGGATTGTCGTCGCGGACCGCAGCAATCATGCACCCCTTGACGTCATAGGCGTTCGACGGCGCGACGACTTTCAGACCGGGGACATGCATGAAAAGGGCGTGCAGCCCCTGCGAATGCTGGGCCCCCTGCCCCCAGGACTTGCCGATCATGCTGCGCACCACCATCGGCACGCGGACCTGACCGCCGTACATGTAGTGCGCCTTGGCGGCCATGTTGATCAGCTGGTTCATGCACAGCAACAGGAAGTCCATTCGGATGTGCACATGGATCGGGCGCATGCCGGCCATGGCCGCGCCGATAGCGACGCCGGTCATGGCATCCTCCGACAGCGGCGTCGTGAAGACTCTCTCGGCGCCGAAGCGTTCCAGAAGACCGGCCGTCGAGCCCTGAATGGCCTTGTGGTCGTCGACGTCCAGGCCGAAGAGAAAGACCCGTTCGTCACGCGCCATCTCGAGCTCGAAGGCGGCGCGCAGCGCCTCGACATAGCTGGTCAGAGGCCCGTCCAGCCGCTTGCCGTCAATCGGCGAAGACATGCGCGTAAAGCTCCTTCTGCTCCGGCCAGGGGCTGGATTCGGCGAACTCGATTGCGGCCGCGATCTCGGCTTCGATTGCCGCGTCGATGGCCGCCCGGGTCGCCGTATCGAGCCGTCCGCCGAGCCGAACAACCTCATCGGTCTCCTGCCATTCGGCCAGGGCCGACCGGTGCCGATAGCCGGCATCGTAGTCCTCGCCCGGCCCGACATGCTCGCGCCAGCGGTAGGTTGCGACCTCGAGGAAGCGCGGGCCCCTCGCCAACCGCAGGTCGGGAAGAACATCTCGGGTGAAGCGGTAGAGTTCCAGGCAGTCCATGCGAAGGCGCTCGGCCGGCAGGCCGAATCCGGCGACTCTTCGGCAGAGGTCGGCCGTCGCCCAACGCTTTTCCAGCGGCGTGTGGATGGCATAGCCGTTGTTCTCGCACACGAAGAGCACAGGCAGACTCTGCAGCGCGGCAAAGTTGAGGCTTTCGTAGAACACGCCCTCCTCGGTCGCGCCGTCGCCCAGGAAGGCCACGACCACGCGGTCCAGGTCCTGGCGCCGGAAGGCGAGCGCGTGGCCGACCGCGATCGGAATGGTCGTGCCCACGACCGCGGACGTGCCGAGAACGCCGTGTTCTATTCCGACGAGGTGCATGGAGCCGCCCTTGCCACGAGCGCAGCCGGTCGCCTTGCCGTAAAGCTCGGCCATCATGGCGTTAAGGTTGCCGCCCTTTGCCAGGTAGGCGGCATGGCCGCGGTAGGTGGCGGAGACCACGTCGTCGGGGCGCAGCGCGGCGCAAATGCCGACGGCCACCGCCTCCTGGCCGATCGAAAGATGCACCGGGCTCTTGACCGCGTCGGAGGGATAGATTCGGGCGATCTCCTCCTCCACCCGACGAATGCGGCGAAGCTGGCGATAGAGCTCCTGGACGGGCGGCGCCTCAGACGGCATCGAATGGCGACTCCAAGCTTGGACGCTCCTTAGATATCAGGCCGAAAGGGTTAACGGGCCCTTGCGGCCAGGGCCGGCCGTGAAGGATCCGGCCGCGAAGGGCCGCAGCACCTCGGCCATCGGCATGGCCTCGCGGAAGCGGGCGCCGTTCTCCGCGCCGAGCCGGCGCCAGTCTCCCCTGTCGATCAGCGCGCGGCAGCGCTCGACCAGCTGATCCGGGTCGACCAGCACGGTGAAGTCCTGGATCGGATCGTCCTCGACGCAACGCTCGCTGACCACGCAGTAGTCATTGGCCAGGAGATAGGCAATGCGCATGGGCGAAGGGTAAAGCCAGTCCTCGCTCAGCCGCAGCGCAAGGTGCAGGCGCGCCCGGGCGAGCGCCGCGTTGCGGATGAAGGGCGGCAGCATTGTGCGCTCGAAATAGACCGACATGCCGGCCGACTCGAGCCGCTCGACCACCGCCTGGCGGTAGGGCGTATAGCGGCCCATGAAGGCGACGTCCCAGGCCATCCTGTCGTCGGGTACGGGCAGCGCCTCCCGGTGCGACGCGGAATAGCCCACGCGCACGTAATGGACCTGGTCGAGGCCGCTGCAGCCCGCGTAGTGCGGAACACTCGCCTCGTCGAGCGACCAGAGGAAGCGGGCACCAGACGCGACGCAGCCGAAGTTCTCGACCTCGCGCCAGGTGCGCGTCGAGGTGAAGAACCTGCCGCCGTCGAACTGTTCGGTGCAGATGATGCCGTAGCGCAGACCTTCCAGGCGCGGCACCAGCCGCCACATGGCATCGTCGGGAAAGTATTCGAAGAGGATGTTGATCGCCGCCGGATCCAGGTGGTCCCGGGTCAGCCGGACATCGTAGCCGAGCTGCTCGAGCCCGCCCGAGAACAGCAGGGTCATGTCGCGCAGCGACTCGATGCCGTCGGGCCGATGATTGCCGAGATGGAAGTTGATGCGTTCCGACATCCTGCGCGCGGCCCGCTAAACGGCTGTACCGGCGGCAAGCGGCCGCGCTCCGGCTGACCTGCCCCATTCCTTGCCGAAGCTGACCTCGACGAGTGGCGCCAGCAAACGGTCCATCGGCATCTCCGTACGGAAGCGCTCGCCATTGGCGCGGCCGACCGAGCGCCAACGATCTCCCGCAAGAAGCGCCTGGCAACGCTCGAGGATCGCGTCCGACTCGGCCACGGTCGTATAGGACGCCAGGGAGTCCTCTTGCGGGCAGGCCTCGCTCACCACGCAGTAGTCGTTGCTCAGCATGAAGGCGGTCTGCACCGGATTCAGGCTGGGCCAGTCGCGTGAGCGGCGCAGGGCAAGCAAAAGCCGCGCGCGCGGCAGGTTGGTCCGGCGGATGTGCGGCGCCGGAAAGCCCCGCTCGGAATAGACCTGCAGGCCGGCCGCCCGCAGGCGCTCCAGGATTTCCTCGCGATACGGCGTAGGCCGGGCCAGGAGGGCGGCATCCCACATGATCTCCCGGTCGTCGAACGGCGGCGCCTCGCGCAGGGCGGGACTGTAGCCGAGCGGCAAATGGCGAAGGGTTGCGGTGCCCGCGGCGGCTGCCAGATGCGCCACGCTGTCCGCGTCGAGCGCCCAGACAAAGCGGGCGGCCTCGGCGAGCCGGCGGAAGTTGGCGACATGCTCGGGACGACTGTCCTCGCCGAGGAAACGCCGCCCGTCGAAGGCCTGCGGCACCACGATCCCATAGTCGAGTCCGCGCAAGGCGCGCGTCAGTCGCCACATCCTGCGATCCGGAAACGGCGCCCAGAGAATGTTGAGGGCGGCAGGGTCCGGCAACTCGACGGTCATGCGCACGCGGTGGCCGAGCCGCTCGAGGGCGTCCTGAAGCGCGACCGCATGATCGCGCAAGGCTTCCACGCCGCCACCGTCGTGGTTGCCGAAAAAGAAATTCACAAGCCCGCCCATGCGACCTAGCCTGCCCCCGAATCGCGCATCAGAGCCACCGGATTTGATCACGCCCGTCATCGAGCAAAAGCCGAGGCCCCGGCGGAGCGCCGCCGACCGGCAGCCGGCGGCAGCCATCCCGCTATATCAGCCGCGCCTTGCGGCTGGCGAGCTTGCCGCAGCATACGACGGAATTCCAGAGGCTTACGCGGCAGGCGACTATGCCTTCGTCGCCCGATTCGGTGCCGACGAGCCGGAGTTGCAGGCCGCGGCCCTGATCCTGATCGGCAGCCCGCTCCGGGGCATCGAACTGCTTCGACGCCACAGCTTGAGCAGCCCGCGCGCGCGCCTGATGGAGGCCTTCGCCGCCTGGTACCTGGGCCAGGAGGCGCAAGCCCGCGCGAACCTCGAAGACCTGCTCCCCGATTGTCCCGACGAGGGATGGGCTCGGGCCCTGAGCGGGCTGCTCGCACGGCCTCGGCTGGAAGTTCTGGTCGCGACCAGCCGGCCCGCGTTCGCGCGCGCACTGCGCCGGATACCCGGCTTTGCCGTGCGCAGCGTCGGCCTGCCCGGCCAGGGCTGCGACCTGGAGCTGGACGATGAGCTGCGGCTGGGCGCCAGCGCGGCGGGGCGCGCCGCTCTCGCCTCTGCCGACCTGTTCCTTCTGTTCGATCTCGGTGTTCCGGTGCCGAGCGACCTTGGAGCGCGGCCGCTGCCGAAGTTCGCCTACGTACCCGACATCGAAATGCATTTGCCCAACGACGCGGCCATCCTGGCCGAGATGGATGCCCTGATCGCGCCCACTTCGCAGGTCGCCGCGGAGCTGCGCGCGCTCTACCCCTGCCGGGTATTCAGCCTGCCGATCCTCGGTGCCCCCAGCGCCACCCACGATGCCGGCCCCTTCCCTGAGGGTGCACTCCCCGAAAAGTCGATAGACATCCTCTTCACCGGCTCGATCGCGACACCGCTCTATATCGAGAAGCCGGGACGTTTCCTCAGGCTGGCACAGATTCCAGGCTGTCACAGCATACGCTTGCTGGACAAGACGTTCCCGCTTGAGACCTACAAGCGCCTCCTGGCATCGGCCCGATTTACCGCGGTATCCCTCCGCTTCGACGGCGGCGTCAGCACCCGCGCAATCGAGGCCCTGAGGCTCGGCACCTTCGCCCTGTGCCTGAGCCCGACCGACCACGATCTCTACCTCGACGGCCCAGAGGATGGAATCTTTCCGGCCCACGGGACGGATCAACTCGTGCGAATCGGCGAGTATCTGCGCGATTACGAGTGGCATTCACGGCGTTTCGCCGAGAGGCGCGCCGACCTGCGCGCAAGGCTCTCGACCCTCTTCCCTCGTTCGCCCGGCCTCGAGCAGCGCTGGCTGAAACTGCTCGCCTTCCTCTCGCTCCAAA
>CAZDBC010000060.1:0-11244 GCA_964503295.1 uncultured Kiloniellaceae bacterium
GTGCTGTGTCTCGAGGGATCCGCAGGAAAGAGGCCGCCACGGAAACGGGACGGCGCTGCAGGGGTTACATGGCACAGGGGCGGCCGGCCTGGCAACCGGCGCAACAGCGGGTCAGGCGCGGGCGCCCTCGATCTGGTCGGCGAGGCGGGCCATGGCGGCCAGCGTTTCCTCGCTGACGTGGTGCTCCATGCCCTCGGCGTCGGCCATGGCGGTGGCCTCGCCGACGCCGATTGCGCGCAGGAAGCGCAGGACGATGGCGTGGCGCCGGCGCGAGGCCGCGGCCATACGCTCGCCCTTCTCGGTCAGGAAGACGGAGCGGTAGGGCTCGCTGACCACGAGACCCTCCCGGCGCAGGCGCGCGATCATCTTGCCCACCGTGGCCGGCTTCACGCCCATGCGGTGGGCGATGTCGGTCACCCGGGCCTCGCGCTTGGTCTCGATCAGGTCGGCGATCAGCTCGACGTAGTCCTCGGTCAGCTCCGAGCGGTTGGCCCGGCGGGTGACCCGGTGCTGCCGCGCGTGCAACTCCGGCGCGATCATGCGGCCGGGCTCGGAGGGCAGCGAAACGTGGTCCAGTGCGCCGTTGCGGTTCGCCATGGCCAATAGATAGCCAGAACGGTCGGTCGCTGCAACATTTTACGACCAGCACAGCAAAAGTAAGCTCTGGCTAAAAAGAACGGCACTTGCAAATAACTGTGGCGCGGCCTATGGTTTTTTGTGGGTTCTGACCTATATCGTTTCTAAACAGGCGCGAACGGCTTGGTGCGCCAGGGCCTGATGCGTCGGGCGGGCGCCCGGCCCGCCCGAAAAGAGAGACAGAGACGGAGAGATCGCGGCACAATGATGCGCAAAGAACGGATGGAGCGCCTGAGCGGACTGCCCGGTCACCTGCGTCGGCTTGCCCTGGCCGCCGCTGCGCTCTGCGGCGTGGCGTTTTTCGCCGCTCCCGCGCCGGCGTCGGAGCCGCTGCGTGTCGTTGCCACCATCGCCCAGATCGGTCAGCCGCTCGCCGAGATCGTCGACGGACGCGCCGAGGTGGTCTCCATGATGGGCGAAGGCGTCGATCCGCACCTCTATCGCCCGACCCGCAGCGATATCGTACGCCTCAGTCGTGCCGATGTCGTTTTCTACGTCGGTCTCAATCTCGAGGCGCAGCTCGCCGACACGATGGACAAGCTCTCCGCGCGCAGCACGGTGGTGGCGCTCGGCGAGCGTCTGCCGCGCGCGCGTCTTTTGGCCGTCGGCGGCGACGACTACCCGGACCCGCACGTCTGGATGGACCCGGATCTCTGGCGCGAGGCGCTGACCGCCGCCGTCGAGACGCTGGCCGCGCGCGATCCCGACAATGCCGCCCACTACCGGGCGCGCGCGGCCGACTACCTGGCAAGGCTCGAGGAACTCGACGCCTACATGCACCGCGCCGCCGAGAGCGTGCCGCCCGGCGCCCGCGCCCTGGTTACCGCGCACGACGCCTTCGGCTACTTCGGCCGGGCCTACGGCTTCGAGGTGCACGGCATCCAGGGCATCTCGACGGAGAGCGAGGCGGGCCTGCGCCGCATCGAGGAGCTGGTCGACCTTCTGGTCGAGCAGAAGATCGGCGCGGTCTTCGTCGAATCCTCGGTGTCGGACCGCAGCGTGCGCGCCCTGATCGACGGCGCCGCCGCGCGCGGCCATCGGGTCGCGGTTGGCGGCGAGCTCTACTCCGACGCCATGGGCGCGCCGGGCACCTACGAGGGAACCTACATCGGCATGCTCGACCACAACGTCACGGTCATCGCGCGCGCACTCGGCGGCTCGGTCCCCGCCGACGGCCTGCACGGCAGGCTGAAGCTGGCGTCCAACTGACCGGTCCGCAAGCAGGAGCCAAACCATGTCGCCCCAGTTGCACAGTATCGAACAGGCCGGCCGCTTCAGTCTGGCGCGTTACGGCGACAGTCCGCTGGCGGTCGGCGGCCTGTCGGTCGCCTACGACAGCAAGCCCGTGGTCTGGAACCTCGACTTCGTGGCGCCGGAGCGCGCCCTGGTCGCCATCGTCGGTCCCAACGGCGCCGGCAAGTCGACGCTGATCAAGGCGGTGCTCGGCCTGGTGCCGAGCGTCGCGGGCGAGGTGCGCATCTTCGGCCGGCCGCCGGCACGGCAGCGCCGCGCCGTCGCCTACATGCCGCAGCGCGAATCGGTCGACTGGGATTTCCCGGCCTCGGCCCTCGACGTCGTCGCCATGGGCCTCTACGGCCGCATCGGCTGGTGCCGTCCGGTGCTGCGCCGCCACCGGGAGGAGGCGCACCACTGCCTGGAGCGGGTCGGCATGGTCGAGTTCGCAGACCGGCAGATCGGCCAGCTTTCGGGCGGTCAGCAACAGCGCGTGTTCCTCGCCCGCGCCCTGGCGCAGGACGCGCAACTCTACCTGATGGACGAGCCGCTGGCCGGCGTCGACAAGGCCAGCGAGCAGGTCATCCTGGAGCAGCTTTCCGGCCTGAAGCAGGCGGGCAAGACCGTGGTCTGCGTCCACCACGACCTGCAGAGCGCGCCGCGCATCTTCGACCATGCCCTGATCATGAACGTGCGCGCGGTGGCGAGCGGCCCGATCGACCGCGTGTTCACGGAGCGCAACCTGCAGGAAGCCTACGGCGGCCGTCTCGCCCCCTCGGAACTGACGGCGATCGCCCTGCGCGCCTGATGCCGGCGCCATGCTGCGCCAGATCCTCGACATCCTGACCTTTCAGGCCGGCTACAACACGTCGGTCGTCCTGGTCGGCACCAGCCTGCTCGGCATCGCCGCCGCGGTCGTCGGCGTCTTCGCCGTGCTGCGCCGCCGGGCGCTGATCAGCGATGCCATCTCGCACGCCACGCTGCCGGGGGTCGCGCTCGGCTTCCTGGTCGCCCTGGCGCTGGGGGGCGACGGGCGCCAGCTCGAGGTGCTGCTGCTCGGCGCGCTGGCAAGCGGGGCGCTCGGCGTGCTCGCCGTGCAGTGGATCGAGGCCAACACGCGCCTGCCGGCCGACGCCGCCATCGGCACCGTGCTGAGCGTCAGCTACGCCGTCGGCGTCGTGCTGTTGAGCTACATCCAGACCCTTCCGGTCGGCGGCCAGGCCGGCCTCAACAGCTTCCTGCTCGGCTCAACCGCGGCCATGCTGCGCGGCGAGGCGGAGCTGATCGCGCTTGCCGCGGCGGTCGTGCTGCTGGTCGTGCTGCTGGTGTTCAAGGAACTGGCGGCGGTCGCTTTCGATCGGGAGTTCGCCGCCGCGCTCGGCTGGCCGGTCGGGCGGCTCGACCTCCTGCTGCTCGGCCTGCTGCTCGCCGTGGTCGCCCTCGGCCTGAAGACGGTCGGGCTGATCCTGATCGTCGCCCTGATCATCGTGCCGCCGGTCGCCGCGCGTTTCTGGACCGACCGCCTGTCGCGGCTCGTGCCGCTTGCGGCCCTGTTCGGCGCCCTGAGCGGCTACCTGGGCGCGGCGCTCTCGGCCCTGCTGCCGCGCCTGCCCGCCGGCGCCGTCATCGTGCTGACCGCCGGCGCCTTTTTCATCGTCAGCCTGCTGGCGGCGCCGCGCCGCGGCGTCGTCGTGGGCCTGGTTCGTCGGCTCGTCTTTCGCTTCGCCCTGCGCCGACGCGCGGCGCTGGTCTCGGCGGCCGACGGCCGCCTTGCGGTCGGGCGCGCGACGCGGTTGCTGTGGCGGCTGCGCGGCTGGCTGGGTCCGCACGGGGCCCTGACCGCGGCCGGGCAACGGGCGGCTGCCGAGGCCGTCCGGCAGGAGCGGCTGTGGCAGCGCTATCTGGCGGACTTCCCGCAGGACGCCCTGGCCACCGAGGGCTGGGCCACCGAGCGGATCGAGCGGGTGCTGCCGGCCGATCTGGTCGCGTTGCTCGAGCAGCGCATCGCCGCCGCGTCCGGACCGCCGCGATGAATTTGCCGCTCGCCGACGTCCTGACGGTCGACCTGCCGGCCCTGTTGACCGGGTTGCTGGCGGCCCTGTCCTGCGGCCTGGTCGGCAACTTCCTGGTACTGCGCCGACAGGCGCTGCTCGGCGATGCCATGTCCCATGTCGTGCTGCCCGGGATCGTCGCCGGCTTCTGGCTGTCGGGCCAGATCGCGCCGCTGCCCATGATGCTGGGCGCCCTGGCCGCTGCGCTGCTGGCGGTCGGGCTGATCGAGCTGGTTCAGCGGCTCGGCCGCATCGAGCCCGGCGCCGCCATGGGCGTGGTCTTCACCGTCATGTTCGCCGCCGGCGTAATCATGATCGAGCGCGGGGGTGCGGCCAACGTCCATCTCGACGTCGAGCACGCGCTCTACGGCAGCCTGGAGGCGGTGATCTGGATCGGCCCGAGCGACTGGGCCTCGCTGACCGACCGGGCGGTTCTTGCCGCCGCGCCGCGCGAACTCAAGACGCTCGCCGCCGTCACGCTGGCCCTTGCGTTGACGACCGTCCTGTTCTTCAAGGAGCTGCGTCTTTGCACCTTCGATCCCGGCCTGGCGACCAGCCTCGGCTTTCCGGCGCGCTGGATTTCCTTCGGCCTGATGGTCATGGTGGCGGTCGCCGCGGTCGCCGCGTTCGACGCGGTCGGCTCGATCCTGGTCATCGCCATGTTGATCTGTCCGGCGGCGACCGCGCGCATGCTGACCGATCGCCTGTCGCGCCAGATCTGGATCAGCCAGCTCGTCGCGGCGGTCAGCGCCGCGGCCGGCTATCTCCTGGCCGCCTTCGGGCCGCCGCTGCTGGTCGGCGGGGCGGCCGTCAGCGCGGCGGGCATGATCGCGGTCGTTGCCGGCCTGCTGCAGATGGCGGCAATGCTGCTGGCGCCGCGCCACGGCGTCCTGGCGCAGCGCCGCCGGCGCCGGGCGGCGGCCAGGAGCGCGGCGCCGGTCGCGCAGTAGGGGTTTCAGTTCTCGGGCGGCTGTCCGTCGCCGGGCCGGCTCGCGGCCGGTCCGCCGTTGTCCGGGTCGGCCGGACGCGGCGGCTTGGGCCGCGGCGGTGCCATCTCTTGCGACACGCGCGACATGAAGGAGGCGTCGTCGCCGGCGATCAGCAGCGGGATCTCGCGGGCGACGGCGTCGAGCAGCTTTTCGATCAACGGTCGCTCTGCCTGGGCGAAGTCGCTCAGGACGTAGCGCTGGACCAGGTCCTTGTGGCCCGGGTGGCCGACGCCCAGCCGCACGCGCCAGTAGTCGGGGCCGAGATGGGCGTCGATGCTGCGCAGGCCGTTGTGGCCGCCGGCGCCGCCGCCGCGCTTGACCCGCAGCTTGCCGGGCACGAGGTCGATCTCGTCATGCAGCACGACGACCTGGTCGGGCGTCAGCTTGTAGAAGCGGGCCGCCTCGCCGACCGCCCGGCCGGACTCGTTCATGTAGGTCTCGGGCTTCAGGGCGAGCAGCTTGTCGTCGCCGATGCGGCCCTCGCAGGCCTGGCCTTGAAAGCGCAGGCGCCACGGCCCGAAGCCGTGGCGCCGGACAATCTCGTCGAGCGCGAGAAACCCGATATTGTGCCGGTTGTGGGCGTAGCGCGGGCCAGGATTGCCGAGTCCGACAAGCAGTCGCATGGTCGATCGTCGGAGTCGGTTCCGAGCCCGCCGGGCCGGCCGCTACTCCTCCTTCTCGGCCTCTTCCTCGGCGGCCTCTTCCTCGGCGGCCTCTTCCTCTTCGCCTTCGGCCGGCGCGTGCTCGGCCTCCGCCTCGGCCTGGGCCTCCGCCGCTTCCTCCGCAACCACGGTGGGCGCGGCGATGGTGGCGATGGTGAAATCGCGGTCGGTGATCGTGGGCTCGACACCGGCCGGCAGCGTCACCATGGAGATGTGCACGCCGTCGCCGATCTCCAGGCCGGTGAGGTCGACGTCGATGTGGCTGGGGATCGAGTCGGCCTTGCAGTAGAGCTCGATCTCGTGGCGCACCACGTTGAGCAGGCCGCCCTGCTCCAGGCCCGGCGACTTCTCCTCGTTGAGGAACTGCACGGGCACCTCGACCGTCACCCAGGTGCTGGCCGAGACGCGCAGGAAATCGACGTGGATCGCCTTGTCCCGGACCGGATCGTACTGCACGTCGCGGGCCAGTACGCGCTGCGTCTTGCCGTCGAGGCTGAGGTCGTAGAGCGTGGCGAAGAATGCCGGGTTCCAGAGCTCGCGCTCCAGGTCGCCCGGGTCCAGCGAGATCAGGACGGGATCCTTCTTGTCGCCGTAGACGACGGCGGGGACGCGCCCCTCGCGGCGCGTCTGTCGTGCACCGCCCTTGCCGGTGCGCGTGCGCGCAAGCGCGGTCAAACTGTGAACTTCGCTCATGTCGTTACTCCTAAAACGAGAGCGTTGACTCCAGGAAGGCGAACGGCTGCGCCGCACGCCTTCGCCGGGGGCCTCCAGGAGTGCTTGCCCCGGCGCGCCGCCCACCGCGGACGGGCTTAGTTGAACAGGCTCGAAACCGAGCGCTCCTCGCTGATCCGCAGCATGGCCTCGCCCAGGAGGGGCGCGATAGTCAGCTGGCGGATGTTTTGCGCGACGCGCACAGCCTCGGTCGCCTGGATGCTGTCGGTCATGACCAGCTCCTCAAGCGGCGAGGCGGTCACCCGGGCGACGGCGCCGCCCGACAGCACCCCGTGGGTCACGTAGGCCGAAACCGCGCTGGCGCCCGCATCCATCAGGGCCTGGGCCGCATTGCACAGGGTGCCGGCGGAATCGACGATGTCGTCCACCAGGATGCAGCGCCGGCCCTTGACCTCGCCGATGATGTGCATGACCTCGGACACTCCGGCCCGCTCGCGCCGCTTATCGATGATGGCCAGGTCGGCGTCAAGGCGTTTCGCGATCGCCCGGGCGCGCAGCACGCCGCCGACGTCCGGCGACACGATGACCAGCTCGTCGCCGTTGGCGCGCTCCTGAATGTCCTTGGTGAAGACCGGCGCCGAGAAGAGGTTGTCGGTCGGGATGTCGAAGAAGCCCTGGATCTGGCCGGCGTGCAGGTCGATGGTCAGAACCCGGTCGGCGCCGGCCGAGGTGATCAGGTTGGCGACGAGCTTGGCCGAGATCGGCGTGCGCGGACCCGACTTCCGGTCCTGGCGGGCGTAACCGTAGTAGGGGATGACCGCGGTGATCCGGCGCGCCGAGCCGCGGCGCAGGGCGTCGAGCGCGACCAGCAGCTCCATCAGGTTGTCGTTCGCCGGATAGGAGGTCGACTGAATCATGAAGACGTCCTCGCCGCGGACGTTCTCGTCGATCTCGACGAAGATCTCCATGTCGGAGAAGCGGCGCACCGAGGCCTTGGTCAACGGCAGGTTGAGAAAAGCCGAGATGGCCTCGGCCAGGGGCCGGTTGCTGTTTCCGGTCATGATCTTCATGCCGCTGCCCCCGGCCTGGCGCTGCCGCGCGGTCCTGTTCGAAGGATGACTCCTCGTGCCGGCGAGGAGCCCCTGCCCGTTGTGAGCCAATTGCTGTCCCCCTGGCGAGGCGATCTCGGTCCTGCGCCGGCGCCGCCGGCTCCTGGGCCCGGTCCCGGCGGTTCCGGATGCCAGAAGCGCGCGGACCTTATCAACGCGCCCCGGTCCTGTAAACGGCCATGGCGGCGCCCGCCAGCGCCCCGAATCTGCTTAGAGTAGGGCGCAACTGGCGACCAGCCCAAGCATCAGAAAACCAGCGAAAAGAAGCAGATGCGGCATGTCGCGGGCCTCGGTTCCGCGGCGTCAGTGGGCGACGAAGTCGAGCGGCCGGCGCGACAGCGGCTCGCTGCCCCGCGCCGTGATCAGGCTGGTGCGCCCCAGGGTCATGGCCAGTCCGGCCTCGGAGTCGAAGATAATCATGTGCGCGAAGAACACCATACCCGGCGCGAGCTCGACCGGATTGCCGTGATAGAGCATCGGCCAGTCCATCCAGTTGGGCTCGAAGGTCGTGCCCAGGGAATAGCCGCAGGCATTCATGCGGTGCGCCTGGAAGCCGGCGGCGTCGAGCACCCGGGCGTGGGCGTCGAAGGCATCGCCAGCCGTGCGACCGGGTCGCAGGCTGTCCTCGACGGCGAGCAGCGCCTCGCGCGCGACCCCGTGCATCTCGACCTGCCGGTCCGGCGGCGGACCGATCGCGATCGTGCGCATCATGGCGGCGTGGTAGTGGCGATAGGTACCGGCCCACTCCAGGGTGAGCTGGTCCTGGCTTTCCAGCCGCCTGCGGCCGGAGGCGTAGCGACACAAGAGCGCCGCGGGCCCCGAGCCGATGATGAAGTTGTTGGCCGGATAGTCGCCGTCGCCCTGGAAGATGGCGGCGTGCATGGCAGCCAGAATGTCGCCTTCGAAGGCGCCCGGGCCGGCCAGCTCCAGCGCCCGGTCCCAGGCGGCGTCGGCCAGCTCCGCCGCGCGCCGCACGCAGGTGATCTCGCTGTCGCTCTTGATCAGGCGCAGCGCGCTGACCAGAAAGGAGGCGTCGCTCAGCCGGCAGAAGCCCTCCAGCGTCGCGTCGAGCAGCCGGCCGTTGTGGGCGGTCAGGCCATAGGCTTCGTACTCGACGCCCAGACTGCCGCCGGCGCGGCCGAAGCCTTGGAGCATGGCCTTCAGGTCGGCCGCCGGATTGGCGTCCGGCCGGTCGACCCACACCCGGATGTCCTCGATGATCGAGGTCTGCTGCGCCTGACGCAGGTCCGGCGCGCGGGTCAACAGGGCGAGCCGGCCGTCGGCGCCGAGATAAAGGCATTGGAAGAAAACGTAGCCGAAGGTGTCGTAGCCGGTCAGGTAGTACATGCTCTCCTGCCGGAACATGAGCAGGCCGTCGAGCCCCTGCCGCTGGAGCTCGGCGCAGACCCGCTCCCGGCGCGTTCGCATCTCGGCTTCGCTGAAGTGCACGGCCATGGTCAACGCTTCGGCGGACGGCGGCTGGCTTTCACGCCTCGAGCCCGATCGCCGAGAGGTTGCGGCCGTAATCGGCCTCGCCGCTATGGCACGCGCGCCGGTAGCTGAAGTAGGCCTCCTCCTCGGCGTAGGTGTCCTGGGGCAGGCAGTCGACCCGCTCGATCCCGGCGGCGACCAGCCGGGCCGTCACATAGCCCTTGATGTCGAACAGCCAGTGGCCCGCACGGGAACTGGGCTTGAAGTAGCGCCGGTTCTCGTGCGCCTGGGCCAGAAAGGGGCCGGGAAACTCGGGCCCGACCTCGTAGGAGGGCTGGGCGATCGCCGGGCCGATCGCCGCGACCAGTCGCTCGGCTTCGGCGCCCTGCTCGATCATGGCCGCGACCACGGCCGCCACCACCCCGGCCAGCGCGCCCTTCCAGCCGGCATGGGCGGCCCCGACCAGCTTCGCCTCGGCGTCGGCGAGCAGGATCGGAACGCAGTCGGCGGCGAGCACGCCGAGCGTGACCTGCGGCGCGCGGGTGACCATGGCGTCGGCCCGGGGCGCGGCATCGCGGCTCCAGGGCTGCTCGACCAGGACCACCTCGGCCGAATGGAACTGGTAGGCGGTGACCAGGCCCTCGGCCGGCCGGCCGAGGCCGGCCATGGCGCGGCGGCGGTTCTCGGCCACCCGTTCGGGTTCGTCGTCCGCGCCGAAGCCGCAGTTGAGGGTGGCGAACAGGCCCTCGCTGACCCCGCCCTTGCGCCCGAAGAAACCGTGCCGGATGCCGCTTTCCTGGGCGAGCAGCGGCGCCTCGAGAGGAACTATCGCCATGGCCGCGCCACTCTAGAGGGGCCGCCGCGTCCTGTTAAGCCGGGAATGGCGGCACGCGGCGGGCCGCATCGCGCTCAGAAGCGCAGCGAGACGCCGGCCAGTGCGCGGATGCGAAAGGCGGCGTCGCTCTCGAAATCGTAGTCGTTGCCGATCGAGGACTCGCCCTCGACGTCGAGTCCGGGAATGTAGTCCACTGCGACGCCGAACTTGAGCTCGGTGTCGAAGCGCTCGGAGCTCAGGCGCCAGATCGGGATGCCGATTTCCACGCCCACCGTCGGCGCGACGTAGACCTGGTCGTTGGAAAAGCGCTCCTTGATGCCGCCGCCGCCCGACTCGTCGGTAACGGCCTCCAGCTCCGTCCACTCGATCCGCACGCCGAGGTAGGGGCTGAGGCGGATGCCGATGTTGTCGTCGCGGATCGGGTCGATCACGTCATAGCCGATGTAGGGCATCACGAAGGCCTTGGCGTCGGCCTCGAGGGTGGTGTCGTCCTCGCCTGCCGGGGGATGGTTGTCGAGATCCAGGCCCTGCGAGCCCCCTGCGCCGACGAAGGCCTTGGTCCAGAGACCGCCGAACGCCCGGCCGCCGCCGGGATGCCAACGCGCGTCGATGCCCGGGCCGAAGTCCTCGAGCCCCAGGTCGTCGCCGGACTCCCGGTCGCCGGCAAAGTCCTGCTCGGTGTCGGCGCCGCCTAAGGCGTAGGTGATGTCGATGCCGGCGGAGAAGTTGCGCGGGCGGCGCGGCACCAGCTTCGGCTTCTGCTCGATCGCCACGAAGTCCTCGTGGGTCGGGCTGAAGATCAGCTTGACCGCCGTGTTCGGTTCGTGGGTGACGCGGTCCTCGTAGACCGTGCCGTCGGGCTTCTCGACGCGGACGTTCAAGGTGCCGTCGAGGTCCGACAGCGGCGGCAAGGGCGTTCCCAGCGGCAGCCCGCCTTCGGCGTCGGTGGTCGCGGTCAGCACCGTCTTGCCGGCGCCGTTGGTGATGGTGACCTGCGAGCTCTTGATGTTCGGTGCGGGCGGCGGCAACTCGATCCGCGGCGGGTCGATCGGCTGGATCGCCTCCTTCGGTGCAGCGCAGCCGCCGAGCAGCAGAAAGACTCCCCCCAAACCGAAAATTAAAGCGCGCGTCATCGCCCCCTCCCGCATTCGGACGCACACGAAGAACAGATATTAGGCAAGCATAATATAAAAAAACAACCCGTGATTGATCCGGCCCCCGGTCGCCTTTCGCGGTGGTCTGAAGCTCTCAGAAGCCGGCCAGTTCGCTCACCTCGGAGCCGGCGAGCCCGAGCACCTTGAAGTGGGTGCCCATCAGCGCCGGCGCGGTCAGGCGTTCGAGGGCGCTTGTCACGTCGGCGGCCTGCCTCGGGCTGGCCCCGGCGCTGAGACGTTCGGCCCGCGCGCCGATGCCGAGCGCGTCCAAGAAGGCGCCCTGGCCGACCGGCCCGAAGATTCGGGCGCCGGCCGCGGTTGCCGCCTCGGCCAGGCTCTGGAAGTCGACGTGGGCGGTCAGGTCGGCGCTGCCCGGCGCTGCCAGCACGTTCGCCGACCGGTGCCGGCGCAGTGCCTGGAGCGTGATCCCGGGCCGGCTTTCGGCCGGCCCGTAGTCGATAACGAGGGCCGC
>CAZDBC010000061.1:0-11220 GCA_964503295.1 uncultured Kiloniellaceae bacterium
GAGACCGCGGGTCCACGCGAAGATCGAGGCGATCGGGTTGGTCGAGGTCGGCTTGCCCTCCTGGTGCAAGCGGAAGTGCCGGGTGACGGTGCCGTGCGCCGCTTCGGCCTCGACCGTCTTGCCGTCCGGGGTCATCAGCACGGAGGTCATGAGCCCCAGCGAGCCGAAGCCTTGCGCCACCGTGTCGGACTGGACGTCGCCGTCGTAGTTCTTGCACGCCCAGACGAAACCGCCGCTCCATTTCAGGGCGGCCGCGACCATGTCGTCGATCAGGCGGTGCTCGTAGGTGATGCCCTTGGCCTGAAAGGCGTCCTTGAACTCGTTCTCGTAGATCTCCTCGAAGAGATCCTTGAAGCGCCCGTCGTAGGCCTTGAGGATGGTGTTCTTGGTCGAGAGATAGACCGGCCATCCGAGATCCAGCCCGTAGTTCATGCAGGCACGGGCGAAGCCGCGGATCGACTCGTCGAGGTTGTACATGCCCATGGCGACGCCCGCCTCGGGAAAGTCGAAGACCTCGCGGGTGACCGGCTCGCCGCCGTCGCGTGGCTCGAACGTCATGGTCAGCTTGCCCGGGCCAGGCACCAGGAAATCGGTGGCGCGATACTGGTCGCCGAAGGCATGGCGGCCGATCACGATCGGCTGGGTCCAACCTGGTATGAGACGCGGCACGTTGCTGATGATGATCGGCTGACGGAACACCGTGCCGCCGAGGATGTTGCGGATGGTGCCGTTGGGCGAGCGCCACATCTTCTTGAGGCCGAACTCCTTCACCCGTGCCTCGTCGGGGGTGATGGTGGCGCATTTCACGCCGACGCCGTACTGCTTGATCGCATTGGCGGCGTCCACCGTGATCTGGTCTTCGGTCTCGTCGCGCTTCTGAATCGAAAGGTCGTAGTACTTCAGGTCGATGTCGAGGTACGGCAGGATCAGGGTCTTCTTGATCTTGTCCCAGATGATGCGGGTCATCTCGTCGCCGTCGAGTTCGACGACGGGGTTCTTTACCTTGATTTTCGTCATATACCCCTCCGCGGCCTTGGCGCCCCCGGCGCGACGGCGCGCACCATAGCAAGCTTTGCGGGGCGCGCAAGCCGACGCCGGGGCCCTTCAAGGTGCGATCAGAGGGCTTCGCTGTCGGCCGCGATGCGCGGCGCAGGGGCCGCCGCGATGGCCTCGAAAACCTGATCCAGGGAGCCGACGCAGGCGAACAGGCGCTCGCATGCCGGGCCGATGTAGCCGGAATCCCGTTGGTGCCGGATCAGCGCCAGCAGTGGCTGCCAATAACCGTCGCCGTCGAGCAGGACGATCGGCTTGTCGTGCAGCCGCAGGAGCTTCCAGGTGATGACCTCGAACGCCTCGTCGAGCGTGCCGAGGCCCCCCGGCAAAATGCAAAAGGCATCGGACAGTTCGTACATGCGCTGCTTGCGCGCGTGCATTGAATCCACCACCAGGTATTCGTCGATTTCGCGGTAGCCGGCCTCGCGATCCTCGAGGTGCTGGGGAATCACGCCGATCACTCGTGCGCCGCCCGTCATGGCTGCTTCGGCAACGGCGCCCATCAACCCTACGCGGCCGCCACCGTAGACCAGCTCAACGCCCCGTTCGGCCAGCATGCGGCCCAGGCGTCGCGCCAACTCCAGATGGACCGCAGGGGCCCGATTGGACGAACCGCAGAACACACCGAGCCGCCGCAGAGCCGCCATCGCTGCCTTCCTTCCGCATCGAGGGTCCGCCCTCGCCGGGGTTGTGCCGGCGGGCCTCCTCCCGGGTCTGCCCCCGGGGCTCAAGGGGCGGAATCCCCGGCCTGAGACCGGGAATTCCGGGCATTGGTGCCCGGTCCGGGTTTGATTGCGAGTTCAAGGACCTCGTACTAGGCTACTGCGAAACAGCCAGCGAGTCGCCGAGTGGTCAAGGCCGTCGTTATAGCGGGTTGCCTCGCGATCGCCGCGGCGGTGGTGGTCGGCGTCCTCTATCTGCGCGAACCAACCTCCGACCTGCCGCTGGCGAGTGCGCCCGACCGCGAACCTGCAGCGGAAACAGGGGATGCCGGGGAGGCCGTGTCGAGCCCGCCGTCCGTCCGCTCGTCGGACGGAATCTCGACGGTTGCGCGTTCGGGCGCGGGGACCGCAGGCCCGAGCGGGCAGACCGCGGTGCCTGCCGACCAGCGGGATGCGGCCCCGGATAGCGGTGCCGGGGCGTCGGGCGAACAGGCCGCCTTGCCGGCCGCGATCGCGGAGCCCGCAGAAGACGATGCGCGAGATACCGGGCCGGCGGCCGTCGAGGCGCCGGCCACGCCGTCCGCCGAGGACGGATCGGAAAAAGCCGCGGCCGGCGGGGCCGGCCATGCACCCTCCTTCGACATCGTGCGGGTCGAGCGCAGCGGCGAGACCGTGATTGCCGGACGAGCGGAGCCGGGCAGCAAGGTCGCCGTCGTCGCCGACGGTCGCAAGATCGCCGACGCCGAGGCCGACGCCCGGGGCGAGTGGGTCGCGGTGCCGGAGCGGCCCCTGCCGGCCGGGGAGCACCAGTTGAGTCTGCAGGCCAGTCGCCCGGATCGGCCCGAGGTGGCGGCACGGGAGTCCGACGACGTGGTGGTCGTCATGGTGCCCGAAAGCCGCCGTGGATCGCAGGCGCAGGTTGACGAAGGCGACGCTGGCGGAGAACCGCGGCGCGGGGAGGAAGACAGCGCCCTGCCCGGTCCGCTCGCGGTCCTGCAGCCGCGCGAGGGCGACGGCGCCAGCCAAGTCCTGCAGGCCGGCGATCCGCCGGCCGGCGCGCCCGGGGAGGGCGTGCGCGAAGGCGACCTCGCACTCGAGACCCTGGACTACGACGAAGAGGGCCGCGCCACCGTCGGCGGTGCCGCAAAGCCCGGCACCGAGGTTCGCGTCTATCTCAACAACGAGCCTGTCGGTCAGGCGAGGGCGGATGCCCGGGGGCGCTGGCAGCAGTCGCTGCCCAAGCCGGTCGACGAGGGTCTGCAGCGACTTCGGGTGGATCAGGTCCAAGAGGAGGGTGAGGTCGTGGCGCGCGTCGAGGTGCCCTTCGCCCCGGTGCGCGACGCGAGCGAATTGACCCGTCCGGGGAGCGTCGTGGTGCAGCCCGGCAACAGCCTCTGGCGGCTGGCCCGGCATACCTACGGCCGAGGCATCCGCTACACCATGATCTTCGAGGCAAACCGGGAGCAGATCCGTGATCCCGACCTCATCTATCCGGGACAGGTCTTCGTGCTGCCGCCGGAGAACGGGTGATCCCGGCGCCCTCTGGAGCGCCCTCTGGACCGTCCCGCGGTACCAAGGGGGGCAGTGACCGGCCCGGCCAGAGGAGCGCTTAGATCCGCGCGCTAATCGGTCGAGCCCGAGGCCAGCCGGGCCAGCTGGTCCAGCCGTCTCGAACCCTTGTCGGGGCCGGCCAGGGGCTCCGCCGCGCCCGCAACCGCCGCCAGCGGCCTGCCAACCATGTCCAGGGCCCCGGCGAGCAAAGTCAGATAGGGCTTGATATCCAGAAGCATCGCGGTCGCGGTCGCAATCACGCTGATCGAGTTGCGCGGGGCAGGCGGTACGGCTTCGGCCTCGAAGAACATGGCGTGATGGTCGCGCAGGTTCAGGCGGCCCGGACGGCCGGGGCGATGGCTCGCTTCCAGGGCCTTGCGGCAGAGCTGCCGTGCGACCGGGGACTGCGCGGAATATGGGAGATCGCCCAGTTCGGCCGTGAGCCGGAGCCGCGGCGACGGGCTGCCGAGCAGGGTGCCGCGGAATACGATGTCGTCGTGGACGAAGCTGAAGTTGAGCGGCCGATCGGCAGGACGGCGCCGGATGTGGCCGTCATCGCCGAGTTCGACACCTCCGAATTCGATTGCCGCGTCGTCGAGCGGACCGAACCGGCGGCAGGAACCCGGCTCCTGTTCCGGACCACCGACATCCGCCACGCCTGTCCTCCCTAATCGCCCCTCGCATGGAGCTAGCATGTTGGCGGTTAACAAGCTGTAAAGTGGTACAAATCCCAGTCCCGTGCCAAGCGTTCCTGGTGGCCCCGCCGAGGCGGGCTGGAGGTGCCGGGAGCAGGACGATATAAGGCAGGAGCCTGGCCGGGAGAGAACAACCGGCGTCGAATGCCGCGGTCAGGCCAAGGAAGGGAGCGAAGTGCTCGATACCATTCTGTCGGTGCTGGCACCCGTCAATCGGGCGGGCTGGCCGTTCGTCGGCGCTGCCGCGGTTGTCACTCTGGTCCTCGCCTGGTTGTGGCCGCCGTTTCTTGTGCCGGGCCTGATTCTGACCCTCTACTGCGCGTACTTCTTTCGCGATCCGGAGCGCTTCGTGCCGGCGCGCGACAGCCTCGTCGTCAGTCCGGCGGACGGAAAGGTTCAGACGGTTGCGCCCGCCGTGCCGCCGGCCGAACTCGAACTGGGCAGCGACCCGCTCATGCGGGTCAGCATTTTTCTCAACATCTTCAACGTGCACATCAATCGGGTTCCGGTCAGCGGACGGGTCACGGCCCTTTCGTACCGCCCGGGCAAGTTCCTCAATGCGCACCTGGACAAGGCATCCGAGCTCAATGAACGTCAGAGCATCCGGCTCGCCATGGCGGACGGCCGCAACGTCGGCGTGGTCCAGATCGCCGGGCTGGTCGCACGGCGGATCATTTGCGACCTGCGGCTCGGCCAACAGGTGGCGCGGGGCGAGCGCTTCGGCATGATCCGTTTCGGCAGCCGGCTCGACGTCTATCTTCCGAACGGCGTGGCGCCGCTTGTCGCCGTGGGCCAGACCATGGTCGGTGGCGAAACCGTCATCGCGGACCTCGCGGGCGCGGAGGCCAAGCGCAATGCTCGACCCTGCTGAACGCAATCCCTTCCGTGCGCGCCGGCGAGACCGGCGCGGGCGCCGGCCGTTGGCGAACCTTCCCCTGCACCGCCTCGTTCCCAACGCGCTCACCCTGCTTGGCCTGTGCGCGGGCATGACGGCGGTTCGCATGGCTCTCGAGGGGCGCTGGCAGATCGCCGTGGCGGCGGTCCTCGTCGCCATGATCCTCGATGCCCTCGACGGACGGATCGCACGGCTCATGAAGGCGACCAGCGAGTTCGGGGCGCAGCTCGATTCGCTTGCCGATTTCGCCAACTTCGGCGTGACGCCCGCGCTTATCGTTTTCCTCTGGTCGCTTTCGGAGGCGGGCGGTCTCGGATGGGCGATCGTTTTGCTCTTCGCCATTTGCTGTGCCTTGCGCTTGGCACGATTCAACACCGCCCTGCTGACCGACAGCCCGCAACCCCTCGCGGCCCGCTTTTTTGTCGGTGTCCCGGCCCCGGCGGGCGCCGGCCTCGCCCTGCTGCCCCTGATCGTCAGCTTCGCCTGGGAGAGCGACTTGCCGCGCAGTCCGCTGGTCAACGGCATTGCCCTGTTCGGAGTCGCCGCGCTGATGGCGAGCCGGGTACCGACCTTCTCCTTCAAGCGCACCAAGATTCCGCGTCGCCAGGTGGGCTTCGTCCTGCTCGGCGTCGCCGCTTTCGCAGCCTTCCTGGTCTCGACGCCCTGGATCACCATGAGTGTCGCAGGCCTGGCCTACCTGGCGAGCATCCCCTTCGCATTGCTCGCCCATCGGCGCGCCGAGGCGATGCTCGCCGCCTCCGCGGGGGATGGCGACGGACCAGCGTCCGACGCCTCCGGCAATGCCTCGAATTCGCCTCAAGAGCGAGACAAAAAATAAACAAAAACAAATATTTGACATGACTTTCTGCGGCCCGGCATGATCCAGCCGTGGAGGATCCCATGGCTTTCGACTTCTCAACCAGCCTGTCTGGTCTGCGGACCCAGAGCACCCGGCTCGCCGTGTCGGCCGACAACGTCGCCAACGCGCGCTCGATCGGCCGCCGGGAGGACGGCAGCAGCCCGGTCGATTCGCCGTACGTCCCTCGGCAGGTTACCGATGTCGCCGTCGCCGGCGGCGGAGTCCGGCCGGAGGTGACCGAAGTCGATCCCCCCTCGGTCCAAAGCTATCAGCCGGACAGCGATCTGGCCGATTCCAAGGGCTTCGTACCGGTCGCGAATGTCAACCTGGAGGCGGAACTGGTCGATCAGATCGTGGCCAAACGCGCCTACCAGGCCAACCTCGCGGTCATCCGGACCCGGGACGAGATGACCGGCTCCCTCCTCGACACCCTGTCCTGACCCTGCCGACGGGCCGGCCGTCGACCGGACTTTGGAGTTGCCGCTGTTCGACCCGCCCGATAAGCAGAGGCCGGCTGGGGCGGACAGGTGGGCAGGTCTTGCGCAGAAAACATGAGTTGATCTGGCGGCTCGAGGCGCTGCTTCTGCGCCTTGCCATGGCCCTGTTCGGCCTGCTGCCGACGGACTGGGCTTCGGCCCTGGGCGGCCGTCTGGCGCGCCTCATTGGCCCCCTGCTGAAGCAGCATCGCATTGCCGACGAGAACCTGCGCCGCGCCTTGCCGGAACTGAGCGACAGGGAGCGCAAGGCCGTTCTGCGGGGCATGTGGGACAATCTGGGTCGGGTCGCGGCGGAGTACCCCCACCTGCGGCGGATTGCGAGCGATCCGCGCCGGATCTCGGTCGTGGGAGAGGATATCGTCGAGGAACTGTCGGGCGACGGCATCGGCGGCGTGCTGGTGTCGGCCCATTACGGCAACTGGGAGTTGGCCGTCGTGCCGGCCATGGCGCGCGGCGGGCGCATCTACAGCTTCTACCGCAGCGCCAACAACCCGCACAGCGAGGCCCTGATCCAGTCGCTTCGCCGCCCTCTCGAGGCAACCAGCTTTCTCGCCAAGGGCCAGGCCGGCGCGCGCAGCGCGCTCGGGCTACTGCGTGCCGGGGAGCACGTCGGCATGCTGGTCGACCAGAAGCAGAACCGGGGCATCGCCTCGCCCTTCTTCGGTCGCGAGGCCATGACCACGCAGGCGCCGGCGTCGCTCGCCCTCGGCGTCGGCGTGCCCCTGATCGGCGCCCGGGTCGAGCGTCTGGCCGGCTGTCGTTTCCGTATCGTTCTGGAGCGGATCGAGCCGGTCCGCGGCGGCAGTCGGGCCGACGACGTGGCCGAGACCACGCATCGTATCAATCGCGTAATCGAAGGCTGGATCCGGGCGCGGCCGGACCTCTGGTTCTGGGTCCACCGCCGCTGGCCGCGAAGTTGAGCGCGGCCGTACTGGGCGCAGCAAAAAGAGTTGTCATGGGCCCGCCGCCCGCGCTAGCCAATAGCCCGCCGCGGGCCGGTGCCCTGCGGCCCTTTCCTTATTCGGGGGGTCTCCTCCATGTCCGATCCAGCGCAGGACATCATCAGGATCATTGCCGAACACGCGTCCGTCGATCCGGCGACGGTGGGCCGCGACACGGAGCTTGCCGAGTTGGAGATCGAATCGCTCGACGTGGTCGAGATCGTGTTCAAGCTGGAAGAGCATTTCGACATCGAGATCCCCTACAACGCCAACGAGCAGGCCCAGGGCGAGGCCGAGTTCGAGACCATCGGCGACGTCGTCGACGCGGTGATGCCGCTGGTCGGCAAGACGTGACCGCCCTGGGGCCGGTGCAAACGCCGGCATTCGCGGGCGGGCGGGCAGGGTGAGACGGGTCGCCATCACCGGGCTGGGGGTTCTCTCCGCCTGCGGCAACGACGCCCCGAGTTTCTGGCACGCGATGACCGCGGGGCGCTCCGGCATCGGGCCGATCACAGCCGTTCCCCTCGACAAGCTGTCGGTCAAGGTCGCCGCTGAGATCAAGGGCTACGACCCGGCCGACCACTTCGACCGCGGCCGGCTTGCCCTGCTCGACAGGGTCTCGCAGATCGGCCTGATCGCGGCTGGCGAGGCCTTGCGCACCTCGGGCGTCGAGATAGACGAGGCGCTTGGCGCGCGCACGGCCACCATCCTGGGCTCGGGCGCGCCCGGTCAGGAGACGCTGGACGACAACTATTTCAGGATCTATGCGCAAGGTGGGAAGCGCACCCATCCCTTTGCCGTACCCCGGCTGATGGCCAACGCGGTGGTCAGCCAGATCACGATGGAATACGGCCTGACCGGTCCGGCCTTTCTCACCGCCAGCGCCTGTTCCTCGGCCGGCCACGCCATCGGCCTCGCGTTCCACATGGTGCGCGCGGGCACGGTCGATCTGGCGATCACCGGCGGAGCGGAAGCCTGCCTGACCTTTGGTACCCTGAAAGCCTGGGAGGCGCTGCGCGTCATGGCGCCGGACACCTGCCGGCCGTTCAGCCGGCAGCGCAAGGGGATGGTCCTGGGCGAGGGCGCGGCGGTGTTCGTCCTGGAGCCGCTGGACGCGGCGCGCCGCCGCGGCGCGCCGATCCTGGCCGAGATCGTCGGCTTCGGCATGACCGCCGATGCCGGCGACATCGTTCAGCCCTCGCTGGCGGGAGGCGCCCGGGCAATCGCCCATGCGCTAAACGACGCCTCGCTGCCCGCAGATGCGGTCGACTACGTAAACGCGCACGGGACCGGCACGGCGGCCAACGACGTGACCGAGAGCCGCGCCCTGCGTCAGGTCTTCGGCGCCGCCGCGGACCGGATCGCGGTCTCCAGCACCAAGTCCATGCACGGCCACACCCTGGGCGCTGCCGCCGCGGTCGAGTTGGCGGCGACTGTTCTGGCCCTGCGCGACCAGGTGGTGCCACCCACCGCCAACTATCTCGATCCCGATCCGGACTGCGACCTCGATTACGTCCCGAACGACGCGCGTTCCATGCCGCTGCGCGCCGCGCTGTGCAATTCCTTCGCGTTCGGCGGACTGAATGCGGTTCTCGCCGTCCGGCGGTTCGAGGGTTAGCGCCGCGGCTGCAGCCGTCGGCCCTTCCCGCGCGGCAGGCCGAGGTTGGCCTCGCGGAACAGGATGTAGAGGCCCGACGCCATGACGATGGTCACGCCGATCCAGATGTTCGGCGCCGGGATCTCGCCCCAGATCATGAAGCCGAACAGGACGGCCCAGATCATGGCGCTGTACTCGAACGGCGCGATCACGGCGACGTCGGCCTCGCGGAAAGCCATCGTGAAGACGATCTGTGCGGCTCCCCCGACCACGCCGATGAGGATCAGCAGCAAGAGGTCGTGCAGGGTCGGTGTGATCCAGCCGAAGGGCAGCAGTGCGGCCGTCACCACCACAGAGAAGAGGGTGTAGTAGAACACGATCGCTGCGCTCGTCTCCGTGCGGCTCAGCTTGCGGATGTAGATGATCGCCAAAGCATAGAAGATGACTCCGAACAGTGGCACCAGCATTGCCATCTGGAACGCGCCGGGCGCCGGCTTGATCATGACCAGGACCCCGAGGAAGCCGACGATGACGGCACTCCAGCGACGCAGGCCGACCCGTTCTCCGAGCAGGGGGACGGAAAAGGCGGTAACCACGATGGGCACCGCAAAGCTGAGCGCGATGACGTCGGCGAGCGGCAGCACCGAGAAGGCATAGAAGAAGCAGAAGGCTGCGATTAGCCCGACCAGGGAGCGGATCAGATGGCCGCTCCAGTTGGTCATGCGCAGGGTCGTCACGACGCCGCCGCGGAACACGACAAAGACCAGTGGAATGAACGCAAAGAGGTTGCGGAAGAAGACGATCTGGATGGTCGGATAGGTGGCCCCGACCCACTTGATCAGCGCGTCCATGATCGAGAACAGCCCGACCGAGAGCAGCATCAGGGCGATGCCGCGCCCGACACTGGGCGTGAAGCCGGCGACCGCGCCGCTGGCCGGCGCGAGCGGAGAGTCGAGATCGCTCGCAGCCATGAAGTCTCTCCCAGGCTGGCCCAAACCGGAATCGCCACGCCTCGCGCCGCACGCCGGAGGGCGCACGTTAGGCGGCACGCCTTGAAGCAAGTCTTAATGATGGCGGCTCACCGCCGGGGCGAGGCGTGCTAATTGTGCAGGCCAGCCCGGCAGGCGCTGCAGATGGCGGCCGATCCGGACGGGGGGCTCCGCCGTCAGGAGGCCTGAGCCTCGCTGGCCGACTCTAGGGCCGCCTGGGCCTCGAGCCATTCCTCCTCGACTGCTTCGAGTTCGCGCTTCAGCTCGCCGAACTTCACCTGGAGATCCATCAGCTTGGCCGTCGGGCCGTTGTAGACCTCCGGGTCAGCCAGTTTCGCCTCGAGGGCCATTTTCCGGCCGGCCAGCTTTTCCATGCGGGCCTCCGTCTCGCGGACGTTGCGACGCAGATCGGCCACGGCGGCACGCGCCTCGGCCGCCTGGCGACGCTGTTCCTTCTTGCTGACAGCTGTCACCTCGTCCTTGTTCCGCTTGCCGGCCCGGCCTCGAGACCGTTCAGCGCGCCGCTGCTCCAGCAGCAGGCGCCGGTAGTCGTCGAGGTCGCCGTCGTAGGACGTGACCTGGCCATTCTGCACGAGCAGCAGACGGTCGGCCGTCAGCGAGATCAGGTGCGGGTCGTGGCTGATCAGGACGACCGCGCCCTTGAATTCGCCGATCGCCTCGATCAGTGCCTGGCGGGCGACCCGGCACGGATTACGGGCGGCCGGTGGGAGGCGTACGTCGATGTGCTCGGTGAGGCGGGGGTCAGACCGGACCCGTCGCTGCTGGTGGAGATCCCTTACGGCTGCGAGCCGGACGAATCGATGGCCGAGAAGGTTATCAAACTGGTGAAACGGGACGATCCGGCGACGGCGATCTATGCGGGCAACGACTGGATGGCCCGGTACGTGATGGAATGGCTGTGGCGGGCGGGGATCCGGGTGCCCGGCGAGGTCTCGGTGGCGGGGCTGGACGACGTGTCGTTCGCCCGCCAGCTGGTGCCGCCGTTAACGACGGTGGCGTGCCCGCACCGTAAGGCGGCGGAGACGGTGATCGAGTTGATGCGCGGTCGTCTCGCTGAACCGGACCGTCCGCTTCAGCGCGTGACGATCCCGTCCGAACTGGTGGTGCGCGAATCCGTCAGACCCATTACAAGAGGTTGAGTTTCGATGAGAAAACGTGTTTTCCTGACGGCGGTGTTAATGGTGAGTACGTCGGCGTGGTGCGCGGTTGTCGTGGTCGACGGTGCGGCGGGCGAGGGGGGAAACGGGACGGCCCGCTCGCCGTTCCGGACGATATCGTCGGCCGTCGCGACGGTTCAACCCGGCGATACGGTCGAAGTCCGTAACGGCACGTACCGGGAATCGGTGGCCGTGCCGGCCGGTCGGACGGACGCGCCGATCACGCTGACCGCGGCGCCGGGTCATCGGCCGGTGATCAAGGGATCGAACGTGGTGACCGGTCCCTGGCGGGCGGGCGAGGAG
>CAZDBC010000062.1:0-5342 GCA_964503295.1 uncultured Kiloniellaceae bacterium
GAAGCCGACGTGCCGGTTCGAGTAGGTCTCGATGCGCTGGATCCTCATCGGCCTGTTGCCGTCCTTCCTATTTGGAGCGCCGCGGCCGGCGGCCGGCAGGTCGCCCGTCGTGCCGGTCGCCGTCGCCGACACCCGACTGCCGTTATCCCGGCATTTTGGTCTGGCGTTAAGGTCCATTTTGATAAAGCTTGAGGGCCATTCCGTGCCGGTGCGGCGGCGCGCCGCTCGGCTCCGGCATCGCGCGAGGCGGAACGGAAGAGATGGTCAAGCGCTCCGGCGGCGCCCTGCTGCTGTCGATCAAGATCGAGACGGACTCCAAGCGCCCGGTGAGCAGCCAGCTGCTCGCGGCCATGCGCGAAATTATCCTGTCGGGCGGGCTCAGCCCGGGTGAGCGCCTGCCGGCGACGCGTACCCTGGCGCGCGACCTCGGCCTGTCGCGCACCACGGTGATCACCGTGTTCGAGCGTCTGGTTGCCGAGGGCCTGGTCGAATCGCGGGTCGGCGCCGGCACCTACGTCAGCGACGCGCTCAAGGTCGGCCGCCCTGCGGTGCCGCTGGACGACGAGCGATCACGGCCGGCGGCGGCGCACCGGCCGCGCCTGTCGCGCCTCATCGACCGGGCGTCCGGGCACTTCGTGCCGCGCCTGCCGCACGCGCAGCGCGCCTTCACCACCGCCCTGCCGGCCTTCGACGCCTTTCCCCTGGCGCAGTGGGCGCGCAGTGTCGCCAAGCACTGGCGGGCGCGGCGCGACATGGTGCTGGGCTATGGCGATCCGCGCGGCCACCTGCCGCTGCGCCGGGCGATCGCGGCGCACCTGCGCACCAATCGGGGCATCGTCTGCGAGCCCGACCAGATCTTCGTGGTCGGCGGCGCGCAGCAGGCCTTTCACCTGATCGCGAGCCTCTTGATCGATCCCGGCGACAGGGTCTGGTACGAGAACCCGGGTGCGATCGGCGCGCGCAACGCGCTGGTCGCCTGCGGCGCGGAGCTGGTTCCCGTCCCAATCGACGACCAGGGACTCGTGGTCGCGCACGGCCGGGCCGTCGCGCCCGATTTCCGCCTCGCCTTCGTAACCCCTTCGCACCAGCAGCCGCTCGGCGTGGTCATGAGCCTGGAGCGCCGCTTCGCGCTGCTGCACGCCGCCGAGGCGGCCGACGCCCTGATCATCGAGGACGACTATGACGGCGAGTTCTCCTACCGGCCGCACCCGCCGCCGACCCTCAAGAGCGTCGACGGCACCGGCCGGGTGATCTACGTCGGCACCTTCAGCAAGACGCTCTTTCCCGCCCTCAGGCTCGGCTACTTCGTGGCGCCGCCGGCACTGGTAGAGGTCTTCGAGCAGGTCACCAACGCCTTCCTGCAGGGCGTCGCTTCCAATCCGCAGGCGGTGGTCGCCGACTTCATGGAGGAGGGCCACTTCGCCACCCACATCCGGCGCATGCGCCGCATCTACAAGGAGCGCCACGACGTCCTCCTCGAGGCGGCGGGGCGCGAGCTCGAAGGTCTGCTCGATTTGGTGCCGACCGAAACCGGCCTGCATACGATCGGCCGTCTGCCGCCGGCGTTGTCGGAGGAGGCGGTCGCCGAGGCGGCGCAGCAGCGTCAGGTCACGGTGGCGCCGATAGGGCGCTTCCGGATCGCGCCGGCCGACGCGCACGGCCTCGTGCTCGGCTTCAGCGGCGTGAGGCCGCCCGAGATCCGCGAGGCGGTCGCGGCGCTGGCCGAGGTGCTGCGCGAGCTGACCGGCACGGCCGGGGACGCGGGCGAACCCCGCCGGCGCGCGGCCCGATAGCCCGGCGCCGGCGCGGCGGCACGCGTCTCGGCAGATTGGACCGCCTGCCTGATCAGAATGGCTCTTCGAGCGACCGTGCCGGTGACCCAGAATGCGCCGCCCGCGCCCCACCGGCGCCGGGATTGCGGAGCCCAAGCCGGAGGGGGCGCATCGGCGCGATGAGCGACTACGACTACATCATCGTCGGGGCCGGGTCGGCCGGCTGCGTGCTCGCCAACCGTCTGAGCGAAAGCGGCCGCCACCGGGTGTTGTTGCTCGAGGCCGGCGGCCGTGGTCGCCACCCCTGGCTGCACGTCCCGATCGGCTACGGCAAGTGCTTCTACGACGCCCGCGTCAACTGGATGTACCGCACCGAGCCCGACCCCCGGCTCGGCGGGCGCGTCAGCTACTGGCCCCGGGGCAAGGTGCTCGGCGGCTCCAGCGCCATCAACGCCATGATCTATCTGCGCGGCCTGCCGAACGACTTCGACGCCTGGGCCGCGGCCGGCAATCCCGGCTGGGGCTGGCACGACGTGCTGCCCCGCTTCCGCCGGCTGGAGGATCACGACCTGGGCGAGGGGCCGGACCACGGCGCCGGCGGGCCGCTGCACGTGACCCTGCCGGAGGACGACGTGCACCCGCTCAACCGCGTGTTCCTGGCGGCGGGCGCGGAGCTCGGCCTGCCGCGGCTGCGCGACCTTAACGCCGCCGGTAAAGACGGGCTGGGGATCTATCAGGTCACCACGCGCAAGGGCCTCCGCGCCTCGGCCGCCGCCGCCTTCCTGCGGCCGGCGCGCCGGCGCGCCAACCTGCGCATCGTGACCGAAGCCCATGTCGAGCGCCTGCGCTTCGAGGGCGCCCGCGCCGTCGCGGTCGAGTTCGTGCGTCGCGGGCGGCGCGAGCAGGCGCGCGCCGGGCGCGAGATTCTGCTCGCCGCCGGCGCCATCGGCTCGCCGCAGATCCTGCAGCTCTCCGGCGTCGGCCCGCCGGCGTTGCTCGCCGCCCACGGCATTCCGCTGGTGCACGCCGCGCCGGCGGTCGGCCGCCATCTGCAGGACCATCTCTGCACCGACTACCTCTATGCCGCGCGCAGTCCGACCCTCAACCAGGAACTCGGCACCCGCATCGGGCAGCTTCGCGCCGGCCTGCGGTATCTGCTGGCGCGGCGCGGCCCGCTCGCGGTCGGGGTCAACCAGGCCGGCGGCTTCGTGCGCAGCCGGCCGGACCTCGCCGATCCCGACCTGCAACTCTACTTCTCGCCGCTCAGCTACACGCGGGCACCACCCGAGACGCGCGCGCTGATGCGCCCCGACCCCTTTCCCGGCTTTTTGCTGAGCGCCGCGCCCTGCCGCCCCACCAGCCGCGGCTACCTGGAGATCAGGTCACCGGACCCGGCCGCGCCGCCGGCCATCCATCCGAACTACCTGGCGAGCGACCAGGACGTGGCGGCGATGCTCGCCGGCGTGCGTCTTCTGCGCCGGCTGGCCGGCACGCGCGCCCTCTCGGAGGTGATCGCTGCGGAACTGGCGCCCGGCCCCGAGGTGAGGAGCGATGCGGATCTGCTGGAGGACATCGCCCGGCGCGCGACCAGCGTCTTTCACCCGGTCGGCACCTGCCGCATGGGGCCGGATCCGGGCGACGCCGTGGTCGATGCGCGCCTCCGCGCGCATGGCCTCGCCGGCCTGCGGGTGGTCGACGCTTCGGTCTTTCCCGCGATCACCTCGGGCAACACCAACGCACCGGTCCTGGTGGTGGCCGAGACCGCAGCCGATCTCATCCTGGAGGACGCGTGACGCAAAGCCGCACGCTGCGTCAGGCGACGATGCCATAGCGCCGCAGGCCTGTGCGCCAGGAGCCGTCGCGAAGCCGGTTCTCGTACAGCAGAATAAGCCCGTCGTCGCTCGGCAGGACCTGGAATTTCTCGGCGACCTCTTCGTCACCCAGCACCTTGTCGACGATGTGCAGCCGGCAGTCGCGAAAAAACAACGGATCGTCGCTCAGGGCGAGCCCGATCATGACCTCGGAGTCGAGCCCGCGCAGATAGTAGAAGAAGGCGCGTTTGCCGCCGATGCGCAGGTCGCTCGCCAGGTTTCCGCCGCAGCGCGCGCAGCGCCAGTGCGGGCGGCGGAAGGGCAGCGGGTTGCCGGGATGGCGCCCGAGCAGGACCACGCGGCGGCGCGTCCGCTCGACCGCGACCTTGGCCCAGCCGAGATCGCCCAGGCGGCCGTCGCGCCGATAGCTGTCGTAGCCGAGCCAGAAGCTGGTGCCGTCGGCGCAGGGCACGTGCGCGCCGTTGACTTCGAGAGACCAGCCTGCGCTGGTTTGGCCGCGGGTTTCCCACCCCACCTCGGGCGCGAACACGAAGCCGGGGTCGACCTCGAAAGGGCCCTCGGGAGTCCGTGCGATGGCGGCGCCGACCCCGAGCCCGTTGGAGTAGAAGCCGACCACCAGATCCTCGTCGAGAGCGAGGACGTGATGGAGCACCGCGCGCGCCTCGCCCGCCGGCGGCACGAGACAGAGCGTCGGCTCCCCGGCGGTCATGGCAATCGGGTCGAAGCTGCGCACCCAGCTTTCCCAGCCGTCTGCGGTTGGCCGGGTGGTGTAGAGCCAGGTGCGCCCATCGCGCACGACGGGCCGGCCCGCGGCATCGAACAGCAGGCAGCCGAAGCCGTGCGCGGTTCCGCCGAGCAGGTCCGGCCGATGTTCGATCAGGCGCAGCGGCGCATCGGCCTCGACCTGCGGCTCGGGGCCGGGCGCGGTCGGTTCGCGCGTGTCCGACATCGCGTCAGCCTCCGCCGGCGACGGGCCGTCCCGCCTGCGCCGCAGCCGGGGTCGGCGCAGGCGCCTCGTCGAGCTCGGCGGGAACCCGGTGGCAGGCGATCACGTGACCCGATGCAGGCCGGCGTAAGGGCGGCGCCTCGCGGTCGCAGGTGCCCTCGATCGCCAGCGGGCAGCGGGCGTAGAAGGGGCAGCCGGTCTCGACCTGCTCGACGGGGCGGCCGATCGCGGCCGCCGCCGCGCGCGCCTCGGCCGTCGCCTCGAGCCAGCCGACGCGCAGCTCCGGCACCGAGGCCACCAGCAGGCGCGTGTAGGGGTGGTAGGGCGGCGAGAGGACGGCGGTCGCCGGCCCGCGCTCGACGATGCGGCCGGCGTAGAGCACGAGGATCTGGTCGGCGAAGGCGGCGACGGTCGAGAGGTCGTGACTGATGAAGCCGAAGGCGATGCCGGTCTCGTCGCGCAGACGGCGCAGCAGCGCGATGATGTTGGCGCCGACGATGGTGTCGAGCGCCGAGGTCACCTCGTCGCACAGCAGGATCTCGGGATCGGCGGCCAGGGCCCGGGCCAGATTGACCCGCTGCTTCTGCCCGCCGGACAGTGCGCCTGGATAGCGGTTCGCGAAATCCTGCGGCAGCTCGACCATGTCGAGCAGCTCGGCGATTCGTCGCGCCTTCTTGACCCCTCCGAGGCCGTGATAGAACTGAAGCGGACGGCCGAGGATCTCGCGGATCCTCTGGCGCGGATTGAGCGCCGTGTCGGCCATCTGAAAGACGATCTGGATGCGCCGCAGCT
>CAZDBC010000062.1:5352-11050 GCA_964503295.1 uncultured Kiloniellaceae bacterium
CTCCTCGCGATTGCGCCCTTTAAGCGCGGGTGACAGCGGCTTGCCGTCGAGCAACAGCCGCCCGCGCGCGGCTGGCAGCAGGCCGGCCATGACGCGGGCCAGCGTCGACTTTCCGCAGCCCGATTCGCCGATCACGCCGACCACCTCGGCGTGGTCGACGGCGAGGTCGATGTCGCGCAGGACCGGCGTCCGGGGCAGGCCGCCGACCGGCTTGCCGTAGCCGGCAGTGACGCCTTCCAGCGCCAGGGCGGGGGAAGCCTTGGCGGCGAGGCGGGCCTGACCAGCGGTCGCTGCGCCCGGCGCCGGCCGCACGGCGGCGAGAAGCCGGCGCGTATAGTCATGGCGGGGTGCGGTCAGGATCTGGCGGATGTCGCCGCGCTCCTTGACCTCGCCGTCGTTGAGCACGACGACATGATCGGCGATCTGCGCCACCACGGCGAGGTCGTGCGACACGTAGAGCGCGGCCGCGCCCTGGTCTCGGATCACCCGCTTAAAGGCCTTGAGCACCTCGATCTGGGTGGTGACGTCGAGCGCCGTGGTCGGCTCGTCGAGGACGAGCAGCTCGGGCTTGCCGCAAAGCGCCATGGCGGCCATCAGGCGTTGCAACTGTCCCCCTGAGACTTGGTGCGGATAGCGCCGGCCGAGGCGCTCCGGGTCGGGCAGCTCGAGCTGGCGGTAGAGCTCTTGCGCCCGCGCCTCGGCTTCGCGCGGCCCGAGGAGACCGTGCAGCACGGCAGGCTCGGTCACCTGCTCGCCGATCGGCAGCGCGGGGTTGAAGGTGGCGGCGGCGCTCTGCGCCAGGTAGGCGACCTTGCGGCCCCTGATCGCGCGCTGGCGGCGCGGCGGCAGGGTGAGCAGGTCGGTGCCGTTGAGGCGCACCTCGCCGCCGGCGAAGCGCAGGCCGGGCCGGCAATAGGCCAGCGCGGCCAGGGCGATCGTCGTCTTGCCGGAACCGGACTCACCGATCAGGGCAACCACCTCGCCCGCCGCCACCTCCAGGCTGACGCCCTTGACGATCGGCAGGTCAGCGCCCGATTCGCGGCGCGCGTGCACGCGCAGCTCGCTGACCTCGAGTACGGGCGCCATCACACCATCTTCCGGGCCAGGCCGCCGCTCTCGTCAGCGGTCAAGTCGTCGACGACGAGGTTGATCGCGATGGTCAGCGAACCGATCGCGAGGGCGGGCCAGATCGCGGCCATCGAGCCGTAGTAGAGGCCCTGCATGTTCTCGCGGACCATGCTGCCCCAGTCCGCGGTCGGCGGCTGCACGCCAAGGCCGAGGAAGCTGAGGCTGGAGACGAACAGTACGATGAAGACCATCCGGAAGCCGAAGTCGGTCGCCAGCGGGGCGGCAGCGTTCGGCAGCACTTCGCGGCGCACGATCCACCAGACGCCCTCGCCCCTTGCGCGGGCGGCGATGACAAAGTCCTGAACCATGATGTCCTGGCCCAGGGCGCGGGCGAGGCGGAACACGCCCGAGGCATAGACCAGTCCTGCCGTACCGACGAGAATCGGAATCGAGGTGCCGAGCGCGGCCACCACGATCAGCCCGAGCATGATGTTGGGCAGCGCCAGGAGCAGGTCGTTGACCCGGCTCAGGCCGCTGTCGATCCAGCCGCCCGACACCGCTGCGGCGATTCCCAGCGAGATGCCGACCGCATAGGCGAGCAGGGTGGCCGCGAGCGACAGCCCAATGGTGGTCCGCGCGCCCCACAGGATGCGGCTCAGGGTGTCGCGCCCGAGGTAGTCCGACCCCAGGCGAAACTGCTCGTTCATAGGCAGGTAGCTGTCGTCGGCCAGGATCTCGGCCTCGTGGAACGGAGCGAGATAGGGTCCGACCAGAGCCATCGCGGCCCAGAACAGCAGGACCGTGAGCCCGATACGGCCCGGCCACGACAGCCGTTTCAGGCGCCGCGACCAGCGCTCACCGGCCGCCTCGCGCCAGTCTCGGATGGCCTTGCGTTCCGGCAGCGCGCTGCTCATCGCGGGTGGCGCAGCCGTGGGTTGGAGCTGATCGCGGCGATGTCGGCAAGCAGGATGAGCCCGACGTAGGTCCCGCAGAAGATCATGGCGCAGGCCTGCACCAGCGGCAGGTCGCGCGCCTGGACTCCGTCGATCAGCAGCTTGGCCAGCCCCGGATAGGCGAACACCGTCTCGACGATCACCACGCCGCTGACCAGATAGGCGAGGTTGAGCGCGATCACGTTGACGATCGGTCCGATCGCATTGAACAGGGCATGGCGCAGGACGATACGCCATCGCGGCACGCCCTTGAGGATCGCCATCTCGATGTAGGGCGAATCGAGGATGTTGAGGATCGCGGCCCGGGTCAGGCGCGTCATCTGGCCCGAGATGGCGATAGTCAGGGTCAGGATCGGAAGCGCCAGCGCCCGGGCCAGATCCCAGGTGCTCTCCGTGCCGCGCAGGTAGGCGATGGCGGGGAACCAGCCCAACCCGACGGCCAGCAGCATCACGAGCACGATGGCGGTCAGGAACTCGGGGATCGATATCACGCTGAGCGTGCCGAGCGAAATTGTCCGATCGATCCAGGTGCCGGGATAGCTGGCGGCGAGGATGCCGAGGAAGACCGAAAGCGGTACCGCGATGGCCGCCACCACGCCGGCGAGCAGCAGGGTGTTGTTGATGCGGTCACCGATCAGGGTGGCGATCTCGGTGCCGCCCGCCTTGGAGATGCCGAGATCGCCCGTGGCCATGTCGGCGAGCCAGGCCAGATAACGCACGGGTGCCGGCTGGTCCAAGCCGAGCTCGCGGCGCAGCACGGCGAGGGTCTCCGGTGTGGCGTTCTGGCCGAGCAGAATTTCGGCCACGTCGCCCGGCAGGATCTCGGTGCCCACGAACACCACCACCGAGACGGCCCAGAGCGTCGCCAGGCCGATCAGCACCCGACGCAGGATCATCAGCAGCATGGCAGAACCGCACCCCGCGATCGTTTGTCTCGTCGGCGTTCGCGCGCCCGGCGGCCCCGGCGTCCGGCACGCCGGGCCGGCACCCGGACGCGGCCGGGTGCCCGCGCCGTCAGGCGTCGAGCCAGACGAACTCCGGCCACTCGGAGCCGCCCAGGGTGCCGAGCGGATTGCGCGGCATGCCTTGGATCTTGCTGGCAAGCCCGTCGACCGAGTTCTTGTGCACCGGAATGATGACGCCCGACTCCTCGGAGGTCATGCGCTGCATCTCGCAGTGCAGCTCGCGCCGCCGGGCGGGCTCCGTGGTTGCCCGCGCTTCGCTGAGAAGCTGGCCGAAACGCTCGCTGCGCCACTCCGATTCGTTCCAGGCCGCGTCCGGCGCGAAGGCGATGCTCAGCATGATGTTGGCGGTCGGGCGCATGTTCCAGTCGCTGACGTGGAGCGGCGTTTTCATCCAGATCGCGCCCCAGTAGCCGTCGTTGGGGACCCGCTTGACCTGCAGGTCGAGTCCGATCTTGGCCGCCTCGCGCTGCAAGACAAGCACCATGTCGGTGACGCCGTTGCTGATCTCCGCGACCTGGATCTCGGCGCTGGTGACGCCGGACTTGGCCAGGTGGTGCTTGGCCCGGTCGGGGTCGTAGGGCCGTTGCGCCAGCTCCGCGCAGTGGTCCGGATAGGCCGCGTTGATCGGCTGGTCGTTGCCGACGGTGCCCTGGCCCTTGAGAATCGCCTTCACCAAGTGTTCGCGGCGCTGCAGGTACTTCAGCGCGAGCACGAAGTCGCGGTTGTTGCCGGGCGCGCGGTCGGTCATGCAGACGATCGAGGGATAGGAGCCCGAGGGCACGGACCAGACCTTGACGCCTTCGCTGGACTCGATGGTTTCGATCGCCTTGGGATCGAGATTGGAGATCATCTCGACGTTGCCGGCGAGAAGGGCGCTCACCCGCGCCGTCGCGTCGGGAATCGCGAACAGCTCGATCTCGTCGAGATGCGGCCCGTCGCGCCAGTAGCTCTCGTTGCGCACATGCAACGAGCCGAGCCCCGGCTTGTAGCGCTCGATCCGGAATGGGCCGGTGCCGACCGGCGACTGGAAGTCGCTCGTGCCCGCCTTGAGGATCTTGAAGTGGTGGGTGCCGAGCACCGCCGGCAGGTCGGAATTGGGCGCATTCAGCAGCGCCTTGACGGTATGGTCGTCGACCTTCTTCCACTCGCGCACCATCGCGACTAGGACCTTGGCCTTCGACTTGGTGTCCTCGCCGAGGTGGCGGCTCAGGCTCCAGACCACGTCGTCGGCGGTCAGTGGGCTGCCGTCATGGAACTCGACCCCGCGGCGCAGCTTGAAGCTCCATTCGGTGGCGTCGGCGTTGGCCGAGAACTCCTCGGCCAGTTCCGGCTGCGGCACCAGGTTGTCGTCGAGCTGTACAAGGCCGTTGTAGTGCGCGCGGCCGCGCGTGAAGTCGATCGAGGAGGTGAAGAGCTGCGGGTCCAGGGTATCGGACGGACCCTGCTGCGTCATGGCGCAGCGCAGGCGTCCGCCGCGCTTCGGTGTCGCCGCCAGTGCGCGCCGTGCGCCGGTGAAGACCTGGCCCGCCGCCGCGGCCGTCATGCCCGCCGCCCCAAGCAGGCGCAAGGCCTGTCGGCGCGTCATGCCGCTGGCGACGGCGTCGAGCAGGGCGGCGCGGTCGCGCCGGCTGAGCTCGTCGAAGCCCGGCGCGGCGTCTCGCACGCGGACCAGACTGGCCTTATTCGTCTTGTCTTCCATCGCTACCTCCCGGATGACGGTCGCCCGGGCCGCACGGCCCGCGGGCAATATAGAAGGCTTTGTTATGTCCCTGGCTTAACCCTGCTGCCTTGGCCGGCGGTCGGTCGGTTCCGCCGCCTGTCCTGTCGGAATTGGCCGAAACCACGCCTGCCGGCAGCCAGTTCGCCAATGCTAGGAGGACTCGAAGAGAGAAACAAATGACTTATGACTTTAATATCATAATAATATATTATACTATTTCTCCATGCGATTCCGTCAGCTTGAGGCCTTCCGCGCCGTCATGTCCTACGGCTCGGCGAGCCGGGCGGCCGAGGCCATGCGCATATCCCAGCCGGCGGTCAGCCGCCTGCTCGGCGACTTCGAGGCCGGACTCGGGGTGCGTCTGTTCGAGCGCGAGCGCGGCCGGCTGAAGCCGACCCGCGAGGCGCATCTCCTGTTCCAGGAGTCCCAGATGGCGGTGGCCGGCCTCGCGCGCCTCAAGGAGGCGGCGAGCGCCATGCGCGAGCTCAAGCACGGCCGCGTGCGCATCGTTTCGGAAACGGTCTATGCCGAGGGCTTCATCCCGCGTGTCGCCGCCGCCTTCCAGCGCGAGCATCCGGAGGTCCACATCGAACTCGACACCGGCCCTTCCGCGCGCATCGCCGACTGGATCGCGGAGACCTGGTACGACGTCGGCCTGGTTGTGCTGCCGATCCCCAAGGTCGACGTCGCGATCCGCGTGCTGAACCGCCAGCACACGGTCTGTGCCTTGCCCGCCGGACATCGCCTGGCCGACCGCCCTGTGGTCAGGTTGGCCGACCTGGCGCAGGAAAACTTCGTCGCCCCGGTCCCCAATACGCCCTACCGCATGTTCTTCGACCGGGCGCTGGAGCAGGCCGGCCTTGCACCGGAGATCCGACTGGTCGCGCGCACCCAGCACGGCATTTGCAGTTTCGTCGCCGCCGGCGCTGGCGTCGGGCTGGTCGACCCCTGCGCGGCGCGCGACATGCAACACGCCGGCCTCGCCTTCGTCC
>CAZDBC010000063.1:0-11039 GCA_964503295.1 uncultured Kiloniellaceae bacterium
AAAAACAGACAATCTTCTGCAGATTCAGATACAAGACAGAATCAGAAGAGATTTACAAATTAATGCTGCGGTTCGAAATGTTGCACCGGCCTGTTTGACAGCACGGGAAAGCCTGCGTTAGGCTTCCGTCCAACGGCCGGAAACGGTCGATAAAAGTGTAAGAGGGATGTAACCGGTTACATTCCTCCGAGCGGGGAGGACCGATGCGGAAATACATCAAGCAGGCGGTAGGGACGACCAAGGAAGGGCGGGCCCAGGTCGACGACACCGTGCGCCAGATGCTCGCCGACATTCGCGACAATCGGGACGAGGCGGTGCATCGCTACGCGGCCAAGCTGGACCGCTGGGACGGCTCCGATTTCCGGGTTTCCGACGACCGGATCCGTGCGGTTGCCGACCGCATGTCGGAGACCTTCAAGGACGATCTCGCCTACTGCATGCGCAACATTCAAGACTTCGCGAAGCGCCAGCGCGACTCGCTGCAGGACTTCGAGGCGGAGATCCAGCCGGGCGTCCTGCTCGGGCAGAAGCAGATTCCGGTCTCGGCCGTCGGCTGCTACATCCCCGGCGGCAAGTATCCGCTGATCTCCGCGGCGATCATGAGCGTCGGCACGGCACGCGTCGCCGGCGTCGACCACGTCATTGGCTGCGCGCCGCCGCGCGACGCCGAGGGCATCTACGCCCCCACGCTCTATGCCTTGCATGCCGCGGGCGCCGACGAGATCTATTGCATCGGCGGGGTGCAGGCCATGGCCTCAATGGCTTACGGCTGCGTCGGGATGACCGCCGTCGACATGATCACCGGGCCGGGGAACGCCTTCGTCGCCGAGGCCAAGCGCCAGCTCTACGGCGTCGTCGGCATCGACCTGCTCGCCGGGCCGACCGAGATCATGGTCATCGCCGACGAGACCGCCGATCCCGAGCTGGTCGCGACCGATCTGCTCGGCCAGGCCGAGCACGGGCCCGACAGCCCGGCCTGGCTGGTCACCACCTCGGAACGCCTGGGCCAGGCCGTGCTCGAATCGGTCGAGCGCCAACTGCCCGACCTGCCGACCCGCGACATGGCCGAGCCGGCCTGGCGCGACCACGGCGAGATCGTCGTGGTCGGCAGCGACGACGAGGCGATTGCGATCAGCGACGAGTACGCTCCCGAGCACCTCGAGTTGCAGACGGCAAACGACGACTACTACCTCGAGCGGCTGAGGAACTACGGCAGCCTGTTCATCGGCGAGGAGAGCACGGTGGCCTACGGCGACAAGGGCGTCGGCACCAATCACACGCTGCCGACCGGCCGGGCGGCGCGCTACACCGGCGGCCTGTGGGTCGGCAAGTTCATCAAGACCGTCACCTATCAGCGGCTGACCAAGGAGGCCAGCCGCGGCATGGCGCCGGCCCTGGCGCGCATGTGCGAGGCGGAGGGCATGCTGGCCCACGCCATAACCTGCGACGTTCGCCACAGCCGCTATGCGCCTGAGAATGAGGACCAAATCTCGCAGGCCTAGAAAGCCGGCGCGGAAAACTGCTCGGCAAAAAGCAGCAGGGAGGAACGCATACCATGATCTTCTTCTGGGCAGAAACGCCCGACGGCTGGGGCATCCCCGGTCTGCACGGCCCCTGGGCCGAGGACGAGCTCGACGGCAACGTGCAGAGCGGCGTTTACCTGATTCGCGGTCAGGGCGAGAACATGCTGATCGACACGGGCAACTGGACGCTGCCCGAGTACGCGAACGGGATGGGCGAGTTCCTGATCGAGCACCTCGACAAGGAAAAGAACGACCTCAAGTACATCGTCATCACCCACTTCCACTACGACCACACCGGCAACGCACGCATGCTCAAGGAGCGTTACGGCGCCCAGGTGGTCGCGCATCCGCTCGACAAGCCGATCATCGAGGATCCGCTGATCGTCACGCGGCCGGAGAACATTACGCGCTTCGGGATGGAGCCCGAGGAGGTGGTCGCAGATTACAATCTGCGCGAGGGCGAAAGCCTCGGTCTTTCGGACCCCAAGATCATCGAGAAGTACTGGAACTATCCGGTCGAGGTCGATGTCGAGGTCGAGGACGGCGACAAACTCGATGTCGGGGGCCTGAAGCTCGAGGTGGTCCACCTGCCAGGACATTGCCCCGGCCAGATCGGCATCTACAACCCGCACAGCGGCACGCTCTACAGCGCCGACATCCTGCACTATCCGACACCGCTCGGCCCGTACCCGATCGGCAACGCCAAGGACCACTACAACTCCATTCAGCGCAGCCTGAAGCTGAAGCCGAAGCTCCTGCTGGAGGGGCACGGGCTGTCCGCCTACTCCGAGGAGGCCTCGCTCAGGCGCTTGCTCCACATGCAGCGCGCGCAGGACGACACCCAGTTCCGCACACTCTACGTCCTCTACCGCGAAGGCCGGCCGATGACCACGTTCGAATGCGTTCCCGAGGTCATGCCGATCAAGACCGAGCTCGACTATGCGGTCTCGAGCGGAATCGGCATGCGCCGTTCCTACGCGGAATGCTGCATTCACACGCACTTCCTGTGGCACATCGAGAAGGGCAACGTCGAGCGCGTGAGCGAGAACGGGCTGGTCAAGTTCACCTGCACCGAGAAAGGCAAGGATGCGGCCCGGGCGGGATATGAAGAGCGCGAGGCCAGAAACTGGAGTTGAGTGCGCACGCGGTCAAAGCAACGGATTGCACGAACGACAACAACGAGCAGGTCGCGACAGTGGCCGAAAGGGAGGAAACAGTGACCAAGAAACTCGATCCCCGGTGGTTCCCGGACTTTGAACAGAAGACGGTCGTTGACCGTCACATGGAACAGCTCGACCTGCACGGGTTCTCGCGCCGCGAGTTCCTGGCATTCGCCTCCGCGAGTGCCGTCGCCTCCGCCAGCGCCTTCTCCTTCGGCATGCCCGGTGTCGCCCTGGCCGACCACGGCGGCAAGATGGCCCATCTCATGATGACCCTGCGTCTCGAGTACGTGGCCAATGCGGACAGCGGCGCGAACGGCGCCGCCTCGGCGCTCGGCCTCGACATCAGCTCGGTCGACGGTCAGCTCGACTCCGGGCGCCAACTCAACCAGTTCGAGCAGCAGATCGCCGCCGGCGTCAACGCGGTGATGCTGCACGCGCCGGGCGGCGGCTCCATCAAGCGCATCGCCCAGCTCGCCAATGAGAACAAGGTCTGGCTCGACAACACCTGGGGCACGCTGCCCTGGTTCACGCCCTTCGAGGCCGGCGAATACTACACCATGTACGCCGTGCCCGAGGAATTCTCCGCCCACCGCGCGGTTACCGACCAGGTCCCACGGCTTTAAGCCGTAGCGTGCCAGTATGGTTTTGACCGGCGTCGAGGGTAACTCGACCGACCTGATCCGCTCGCGCGGCCGCGACGACGCCCTCAAGGCCTATCCGGAAGTCAAGCTGGTCGGCGAGCTGCCCGGCAAGTGGAACCGCGAGGATTCACAGAAGGCGATGGAGGACCTGATCTCGCGCCATCCCGACATCCGCGGCGTCATCGCCCAGAACGACGACGTCGCCGACGGCTGCTTAGCCGCGCTGCGCGCCGCGGGATACCGGGCCGGCGAGGACGTCTTCGTGTGCGGTGCCGACGGGACGACCGGCGGGGCGGAGATGATCAAGCGCGGCCTGCTGCTGGCCACCAGTGCCAATGTGCCGCAGTACATGGGCGCGCTGCTCACCTCGCGCCTCTACGACGTCATGCACGGCTGGCGCCCGCGCGCGGCCGAGCGCCTGATGAACTGGCGTTCGGTGACCATGACCGCGGACAACGTCGACATCTACCTGGAACGCTACGTCAACAATGGCGACGTCCCCCCCTACGACTATCGCCGTATGTCCAAGGTCGTGCACCCGGACGACTGGGACCCCCAGGCCGAGGTCTTCCCGATGGACATCGACCTCGAATGGGGCGGCATCCCCAAGCCGGACGGCTGGGACTATCCGGAGGAGTACCTGCGTTCGCGCTCGAGCGGCGAAGCCGACGAGGTCCGCCAGGAGTATGCCGAGCACTACAAGATCGACTTCTTCGGCCCCTCGCCGATGAAGGCCTGAGCCGCGGTCGGGGCGCCGGGATGGCCCGGCGCCCCGCGCAGGGCACTGCACAACAGGATCCGGGCGACGGAAAAAACAAGAGATGACTATGGACGGGCCGTTTCTGGTCGCTCGCGGACTGTCGAAATCATTCGGCGGCAATCTCGTGCTCGACGCGGTCGATCTTGATGTCGGTTGCAATCAGGTGGTCGGCATGGTCGGCGAGAACGGCGCCGGCAAGTCGACCCTGCTCAACATCCTCTCGGGCATCGTTCAGCCCGACGCGGGCACGATCGAGCAGGAGGGGCGTACACTCGGCTTTCGCGACTATGCGGACGCGGCGGCGCACGGGATCTCGCGGGTGTTCCAGGAACAGGCCCTGATTCCCAACATCCGCGTCTACGAAAACCTTTTCCTCTCGCATGAGTCCCGTTTCGCCAGGTTCGGCCAGCTCATGCGCCAGGCTCAGATGATTGAACTGGCCCGCGAGCTGATGAACGAGGCCGGGCTCGCGCTCGACGTGACCAGGCGAACCGCTGACTACAGCTTCTCGCAGCGCCAGTTGATCGAGATCGTGCGTGCCTGCCTGGTCCCCTTGCGCCTGCTCGGCATCGCGCACCCGGTTGTCCTGCTTGATGAGCCGACGGCCTCGCTCGAGAAGGGCGACGAGGAGGCCTTCTTCGATCTCGTGCAGCGCATGCGCCGCATCGGCTCGCTGGTCTTCGTGTCGCACCGGCTCACCGAGGTACTCGACATATGCGACCGGGTTGTCGTGCTCAAGGACGGTCGCCTGGTCGCCACGCTGGATCCGTCGGAAGCCGATGAGCGCCGTCTGCATGCCCTGATGGTCGGGCGCGCACGCGACGCCGACTACTATCACGAGGACGAGCAACGCGAGACGGAGGCCGCGCCCGTGGTCTTCGAGACGCGCGGGCTGTCCAGTGCCGGGCGCTACCACGACGTGTCGCTGCAGATCCGCGCCGGCGAGGTGCTCGGCATCGGCGGCCTGCTCGAATCCGGAAAGTCCGATTTCGGCAAGGGCGCGGCCGGGGTAGTCCCGCCCGAGCGCGGCGAGGTGCGGCTGGAGAGCGGGCCCTGGACCAGCCCGGTCATGGGCCGGCTGGTGCCGCAGGGTCTCGGCTACGTGCCTGCGGAACGCCTCAGCGAGGGCATGATTCCCCAGTTCTCTGTGGCCTGGAACATCACGCTGGCCAGCGGCGGCGATCTCTTCTCCGGGCCGCTCGGTCTATGGCGTTCGGCCCGCGAGAGCGAGGTCGCCAACGACCTGATCGCACGCCTGCGGATCAAGGCCAGGGACGCCGCGACGCCCTGCGCCACCTTGTCCGGCGGCAACCAGCAGAAGGTCGTGCTGGCCCGCTGGCTGTGCCGGGACGTGAAGGTCCTGGTCCTCGACAATCCCACGCGCGGCGTCGACGCCGGCGCCAAGGAGGAGATTTACGGCCTGATCCGGCAGTTGACCGCGCGCGGCGTTGCCGTTGTGTTGATCACCGACGAGCTGCTCGAGCTGATCGGTCTGTCCAATCGCATTGCCATCATGCAGCACGGGCGGGTGGCCGCCGTGGTCGACGCGCCGCCCGAGGCCAAGCCGACGGAGCAGAGACTGATCGAACTGATGCTGCAGTCGCCGGTCCCCACCGGCCAGAGCGGGGACCGGGCGGCATGAGCGAGCGTGCGGCGCCGCGCGAAAGCGCGCTGGAACGGAAGTCGGAGCCGCGGGCGTCCGACTGGCGCGAGAGCCTGCGTACCGGCATATGGTTGCCGGTCATCGTCGTGCTCAGCCTGGTGGTGTTCTTCTCGATCGCGTCGGACGCGTTCCTCAGCTTGCGCAACATGACGGCCATTTCCGGCCAGGCGAGTACCCTGCTGCTGGCCTGTCTGGGCGCCTCCTTCGTCATCCTGATGGGCAGCATCGACCTTTCGGTCGGGGCGATCGTGCTTCTGGTCGGCGCGCTGACGGTCAAGGTGCTCAACGGATTCGATATCGGCGTCTTCGCGCTCGCCGTCGCCCTGCTGTTCGGCGCCATGCTCGGCGGCTTCAACGGGTTGATCTTCGCGTTCGGCCGGATCCCGTCCTTCGTGGTCACGCTCGGCACGCTGTCGATCTTCACCGGCGCCGCCTGGGAGCTTCTGCAGGGGCGCGCGCTGCGCCTCAGCTCCTATGCTTTCGAGGAACTGGCCATCGGTCAGCTCGTTCCGCACATCCCGAACATCGCGCTCTTTGCCGCCGGCTGCTGGCTTCTGATGACACTGATCGGCTTTAAGACCCGCTTCGGCCGCTACATGTACATCATCGGTGGCGGCGAGGCGGTGGCGCGCACGGCCGGAATCCCTGTCCGGCGGTACAAGATCTATTGTTTCGCCCTGTCCGGCATGATGGCCGGCCTTGCGGGTGCGCTCGCGGTCGCGCGCCTCGGCGCGGCCGGGCCGACCCTGGGGCAGGATCTCTTGCTCAATACGCTGGCGGCGATCGTCGTCGGCGGCACCTCTCTGTCCGGCGGTGTCGGCGGCGTTCACCGAACGATGATCGGTGTTTTGATCATCGCCCTGCTCGACAACGGGCTCAACCTGATGGGCATCAATCAGTACACGCAGATGATGATCAAGGGCTCGGTGGTCGTGATCGCCGTTCTGATCGGGCAGGACAGAGGCAAGTCGCTGGTCATGAAATAGCGTCCGGCCGGCGGTCAGTGCAATCGCGGCCGCGGCCCTGTCGCGGCGTGAAAGCGAAAACAACGACAACGAGACATACCGAAGGGAGGCATGTCATGAAGTTCACGAAGTACCTTGGTCCGCTCAATCGTCGCGATTTCCTCAAGGCCACCGCCGCCGGCACCGCCGGCCTTGCGGCCGGGTCCCTGCTCGGCAGGGGAGCGCTGGCCCAGGACGCGACCCTTGGCAACGTCCACGAGATGGCCGCCGCGAAGGCACGCGAACTGGCGGAGGGACGCACGGTCACGCTGACCATCATGCAGCCCTCCGGCTCACTCGGAAACGTCAAGCCGGTGGCGGACGTCTTCTCGGCGGCAACCGGGATCAATATCGAGTATCTCGAGGTGCCGCTCGGCGAGATCAATCAGAAGGTTCTGCTGGAGGCGGTCTCCAAGACCGGCTCTTTCGACATCGCGCTGCCGGCGACCTTCGGCATTCCCGACCTGGCCGAATCCGGAATTCTGGTCAATCTCGACCAGTACGCCTTGAAGTACGAGCCGCAGGGCTTCCAGGACGACGCGCTCTATACGACCGGCGACTACTACAAGGGCAGCCTCTACGGCTATCAGACCGACGGCGACACCTACCTGATGTTCTACCACAACGACTGGCTGCAGAACGAAGACGAGCGCAAGGGCTTCGCCGACAAGCACGGCTGGGAGCTCAAGGTGCCGGACACCTGGGAAGAACTCGACACCATGATGGCCTGGTTCCACCGGCCGGACCAGGGCATGTACGGTGGCGCGCTGTTCCGCACCCAGTACTTCATCGCCTGGGAGTGGTGGGGCCGGTTCCACGCCAAGGGTTTCTACCCCCTCGACGACGACCTCAATCCGCAGATCAACAACGACGCCGGTGTCGAGGCTCTGGAAGAGCTGATCGCCGCGTCGGAGCATCTCTACCCCGGTGCAAAGACCAACGGGCTGTTCGAGAACTTCGAGGCCTACGGCGCCGGTGACAAGTTCGCCAACATCGGCTGGGGCGGCACCCAGAAGTTCCTTAACTCCGACAAGTCGAAGATGCGCGGAAGGATGGCCTTCGGCAACATGCCGGGCGGCATGGTCGACGGCAAGCTGCTCCAGACGCCCTACTTCAACTGGGGCTGGAACTACGTCGTCTCCAGCGTCTCGCCGGAGCCGGAGATCGCCTATCTCTTCACGCTCTATGCCTGCAGTCCGGCGATGTCGACGATCGCCGTGCGCGATCCGGGCGGCTACTTCGACCCGTTCCGCGGCGCCCACTACGAGGACGAGGAGATTCAGAAGACCTACTCCAAGAAGTTTCTGGCCGCCCACCGCGAGTCGATGGCGAATTCGATTCCCGACCTCTACCTCAAGGGTCAGGGCGAGTACTTCGACGAGCTTCGCGTCAACATCTCCGCGGCTGACGCCGGCACCAAGTCGGCCAAGGAGGCGCTCGACGACACCGCCCGCGCCTGGGAGCGGATCACGCGCCGCATGGGCAAGCGCAGTCAGACGGTCCAGTGGAATTTCCTCAAGTCGATCTATCCGGCCGATATCCGCAATCGGCTGACTTGAACGGGGGAGCGGGAGAGCGACGGGGTGCGGCCGAGCCGCACCCCGCCAGCAACCCGGACTAGGGTGGAACGATGACCGAAGATGTCCTGAAAGCCGGGACCCCGGCGCCGCGGGCGCGCTACGGGCGGCTTCTGCGCCTGCCGTTCAACGTGGCCCTGGTTATGCCGGCGCAGCTGACCGTCATGGCCGTCGTCGTGGTGCCGACCCTGATCCTGCTCTGGCTGGCGATCACCGACTGGCAGCCGACGCAGGCGGTGCCCTGGTACGACGCGGTCCCGGTCTGGTTCTGGAACTTCTACGACCTCTGGTACGACGACCGCTTCGTGAATTCGGTCCTCAGGACCCTCTTCATCGTCGCCGTGTGCATCACGGTCGAGCTGGTCCTGGCGCTCGGTCTTGCCCTTCTGTTCATCGAAGAGTGGGCCTGGAAAAAGATCGCCGTGAGCGTGGTCATCCTGCCGATGATGATCATTCCGGTCGATACGGCGAACGCCTTTTTCATGCTGTTCAACGAGCGCGGCCCGATAAACCACCTCGTTTCGCTCGTCATCGGACAGCCTTACGAGTTCTCGTGGCTGTCCCATCCCACCTGGGCCATGCTGCCCATCATGCTGGCCGAGATCTGGCAGTGGACGCCGCTCATGTTCCTCCTGGTTCTGACCGGCCTGACCGCCCTTCCGCAGAACCAGATCCGCGCCGCCGTGATCCTCGGGGCATCGCCGGTCAGAATCTTCTTCAAGATCATGCTGCCGCTCCTGACCCCGGTCATTGGAATCGCCGTGCTGATCCGCTCGATCGAGACCTTCAAGATTTTCGATCCGGTCTACATCCTGACGCGCGGCCAGCCGGGCGGGGCGACAGAGTCGATCTCGATGTTCATGTACAACGGCGCCTTCGTCTACTTCCGCATGGGCTACATCGCGGCCGCCGCGCTCATCGTTCTGGTCGTGGTGATCTCCATCTGTCTGGCGCTGGCGCGTCCCTTGAAGCGGCACGGCTAGGGGCCGAAACGATGTACGGCGAAAAGTTCTGGGTCACGGCCCTGAAGCGCACCGCGGTGATCATCGCCATGATCATTGCCTTCTTTCCGATCTACTGGCTGATCGCGACATCGTTCAAGCCGTTCGAGGAATGGGCGGCCTGGCCGCCCGTCTGGCTGACCGACAACCCGACGTTGCAAAATTACCGGATCGTCTTCTTCCCCGAGGCGGCGCGCGAGTTCGCGGCTGAACAGGCCGGTTCGCTCGACTACAAGGTTTCGGGAAGTGCCTGGAAGGCTTTCCAGGACTCGGCCATCATCTCGACCTTCGCGACCTTCTTCTCGGTCCTGTTCGGCACCCTCGCAGCCTATTCGATCGTGCGCTTTCGCACCGGCGGAGAGAACTATCCCTTCCAGTTCCTGACCGTGCGCATGGTGCCGCCCATTGCCGTCGTCGTGCCGATGGTCGCGCTCTATTCGATCCTCAAGCTCTCGGACACCTATGTCGGTGGTCCCCGTATCATTAAACAATTACGGCATGGTGCTTGCCTATACGGCCTTCACGCTGCCCTTCTCGATCTGGATGATCCGCTCTTTCATCGAGGAGGTGCCGCCGGAGCTGGAAGGTGCGGCCATGGTCCACGGAATGAGCCAGCTGCGCGCCTTCGCCACCGTTACCCTGCCGCTGGTGAAGGGCGGCATCCTGGCGACCGCCCTGTTCATCTTCATCCTCAACTGGTCGGAGTTCCTGTTCGCGCTGGTGCTGACCTCCGGCGACGTCATCACCGTGACGCTGCAGGTCGCCAACTACGTTTCGGCCTCTTCGGGAAAGCTTTACGGGGTTCAGGCCGCCATGGGCACCATTTCGACGCTGCCGGTCATCTTCTTCGGCTACATCATTCAGCGCCACCTCGTACGGGGCCTGACCTTCGGTGCGGTGAAGCGCTAGCCATGGACCTGCGACTCGAACTGCGCGCAGTCCGCAAGCGCTTCGACGGGGTGGAGGCGGTCAAGGGCATGGACCTCGCGCTGCGCAAGGGCGAGTTCCTGTCCCTGCTCGGCCCGTCGGGCTGCGGCAAGTCGACCACCCTTTCGATGATCGCGGGCTTCCTGCTGCCCGATGCCGGCGAGATCCTGGTCGACGGCAGGCTGGTCAACGGGGTGGCGCCGCAGCGGCGCGGCATCGGGCTTGTCTTCCAGGACTATGCCGTGTTCAGCCGCCTGACCGTGCGCGCCAACCTGGCCTTCGGGCTTGAGGCCCGCAGGGTGCCGCGGGCCGAACGCCGGCGCCGCATTGCCGAGATCGCGCGCAAGCTCGACCTCGAGGCCATGATGGAGCGTCGCGGCGCCTCGTTGAACATGAGCGAGATGCAACGGGTCGCCATCGCCCGCGTACTGGTGACCGAACCCGAACTCCTGCTGCTCGACGAGCCCATGTCGAACCTGGATGCCGCCTTGCGCGCCTCGTTGCGCGGCGAGCTGAAGCAGATCCAGCGCGAGCTCGACCAGAGCGTGCTCTACGTGACCCACGACCAGGTCGAGGCCATGGCCATGTCCGATCGAATCGCGGTCATGCGCGGCGGCGAGCTGCTGCAGGTCGGAACGCCCGACGAGATCTACCACAGCCCGGTCAACCGTTTCGTCGCTGAGTTCATCGGCGATCCGCCAATCAACATCTTCCCCTGCGAGGTGACCGAGCGGGGCGGCGAATTGGCCGTGACGACTGGGCTGCACGGACCTTTCGTCT
>CAZDBC010000064.1:0-11025 GCA_964503295.1 uncultured Kiloniellaceae bacterium
AGTTGGTGTGCTCCACGCCGTTCAGCATGGCGTCGAGCCAGGGCAGGGGATTGCGCTCCGCGCTGCGGTAGATCGGCTGCAGGCCGAGCTGGCCGAGGCGCCGGTCGGCGATGTAGCGGATGTAGGCCTTGACCTCCGCGGCCTCCAGGCCCTCGATGCCGCCCTGCTCGAAGGCCAGGTCGATGAAGGCGTCCTCGTGGGTGACGATGGTCTCGCAGGCCTTGTAGAGCTCGCGCTCGAAGTCCTCGGTCCAGATCTCGGGGTTCTCGTTCATGAAGGTGCGGAACAGGCGGATCGCCGACTGGGTGTGCAGGGTCTCGTCGCGCACCGACCAGGAGACGATCTGGCCCATGCCCTTCATCTTGTTGAAACGCGGGAAGTTGAGCAGGATCGCGAAGCTGGCGAAGAGCTGCAGCCCCTCGGTGAAGGCGCCGAAGACGGCGAGCGTCATGGCGATCTCGGCCTTGGTCTCGGTGCCGAAGGCCTGCATGTAGTCGTACTTGTCCTTCATCTCCTTGTAGTGGAGGAAGGCCGAGTACTCCGCCTCCGGCATGCCGATGGTGTCCAGCAGATGCGAGTAGGCGGCGATGTGCACCGTCTCCATGTTGGAGAAGGCGGCCAGCATCATCTGCACCTCGGTCGGCTGGAACACGCGCGCGTAGTGGCGCATGTAGCAGTTGTTCACCTCGACGTCGGACTGGGTGAAGAAGCGGAAGATCTGGGTCAGCAGGTTGCGCTCCGGCCCGGTCAGCTTGTGCTGCCAGTCCTTGACGTCGTCGGCCAGCGGCACCTCCTCGGGCAGCCAGTGGATGCGCTGCTGCATCAGCCAGGCGTCGTAGGCCCAGGGGTAGCGGAACGGCTTGTAGACCGGGCTGGCGTCGAGCAGCGACATGACCTCAGCGTCTCCCTTCTCTTCTCGCGGCGAAACGGACTCCGGGATCGGACACCCGAAAGCGTCCGATCCCGGAAGTCTGCGCCACCGTCGATCCCCCCGAATGCCGGCGGCGCAAAATCGTACTCCCCTGCCTTCCGTGCCCTGCCGGCAGGGCGGGCGGCACCTTTCGGTCCGGCCTCTACTGGCAGGCCAGGCACTCCTCGTAGTCCACCTTCTCCGGCTCGGCGACGGCCGCGTCGAGCCGCTCCGCCGCGCGCTCCTTCCCGTTCACCTTGCCCAGCATGGGCACCACGGTGAGCGCGCCCGACATCGCCGATTCGGCGCGCTGGATCGACTTGGAGCGGCAGTAGTAGAGGCTCTTCACGCCCTTCTTCCAGGCCTGGAAGTGGAGCTGGTGCAGGTCCCGCTTGTGGATGTCGGCGGGCAGGAAGAGGTTGAGCGACTGGGCCTGGCAGACGAAGGGCGCGCGGTCGGCGGCGTGCTCGATCAGCCAGCGCTGGTCGAGCTCGAAGGCGGTCTTGAAGACGGCCTTCTCGTCGTCGCTGAGGAAATCGAGGTGCTGTACCGAGCCCTCGTTGACCGTGATCGAAGTCCAGGTCTCCTCGTCGTTGCGGCCCTTCTCCTCGAGCAGCGCTGTCAGGTGCTTGTTGCGCACGTTGAAGGAGCCCGACAGCGTCTTGTGGGTGAAGGAGTTGGCCGCGATCGGCTCGATGCCCGGCGAGGCGCCGCCGCAGATGATCGAGATCGAGGCGGTGGGCGCGATCGCCAGCTTGTTGGAGAAGCGCTCCATGAAGCCGAACTCCTCGGCGTCCGGACAGGGTCCGCGCTCCTCCGCGAGCAGGCGCGAGGCGGCGTCGGCCTGCTCGCGGATCTGCTGGAAGATGCGCCGGTTCCAGACCTTGGCCATGGCGCTCTCGAAGGGGATGCCGTTGGCCTGCAGGAAGGAGTGGAAGCCCATCACGCCGAGGCCGACCGAGCGCTCGCGCGCGGCCGAATAGCGCGCACGGGCCATCGAGTCCGGCGCCTTTTCGATGAAGTCCTGCAGCACGTTGTCGAGGAAGCGCATGACGTCCTCGACGAAGCGCGGTGCGTCCTGCCACTCGAAATAGGTCTCGAGGTTGAGCGAGGAGAGGCAGCAGACGGCCGTGCGCTGCTCGCCCAGGTGGTCGAGGCCGGTCGGCAGCGTGATCTCGCTGCAGAGGTTCGACATCTTGACCGTCAGGCCGGCCAGCTTGTGGTGCTCGGGGATCGCCCGGTTCACGTGGTCGCCGTAGATTAAGTAGGGCTCGCCGGTCTCGATGCGCGCGGTCAGGATGCGGATCCAGAGGTCGCGCGCACGGATCTTCCTGATCACCGCGCCGTCCTTGGGGCTGGTCAGCGCCCATTCGTCGTCGGCCTCGACCGCGCGCATGAAAGCGTCGCTCAGCACCACGCCGTGGTGCAGGTTGAGCGCCTTGCGGTTGGGGTCGCCGCCGGTCGGGCGGCGCATCTCGACGAACTCCTCGATCTCCGGATGGTTGACCGGCATGTAGCAGGCGGCCGAGCCGCGGCGCAGCGAGCCCTGGCTGATCGCCAGGGTCAGCGAGTCCATGACCCGGATGAAGGGGATGACGCCCGAGGTCTTGCCGTTGTGGCCGACCCGCTCGCCGATCGAGCGCAGGTTGCCCCAGTAGCTGCCGATGCCGCCACCGCGCGCGGCCAGCCAGACGTTCTCGTTCCACAGCCCGACGATGCCCTCGAGCGAATCGCCGGCCTCGTTGAGGAAGCAGGAGATCGGCAGGCCGCGGCTGGTGCCGCCGTTGGAGAGCACCGGCGTCGCCGGCATGAACCACAGTTTGGAGATGTAGTCGTAGAGGCGCTGGGCATGAGCCGTGTCGTCGGCATAGTGCGCCGCGACCCGGGCAAAGAGGTCCTGGAACGACTCGCCGTCCATAAGGTAGCGGTCGGAAAGCGTCGCCTTGCCGAAGGCGGTCAGGCGCGCGTCGCGGCTGCGGTCCAGCCGGACCCGGATGCCGCGCTCGTTCTGGAAGACGTCGCGGTACTGGCCGCGCTCGAGCAGGTCGGGGTCGGCCGCCTGAGCGCCCGAGACCGCCGCAGCCGTGGTGGGCGGCGCTTCGGTCGCGGGAATCGACTCGATGCTCAGCGACTTATCCACAGCAGCGTCGCCCTGCAAGACCCCCGAACCGTCCATGGAATCGCCCCCTCCTCAACAGCTGTGCATAAGCCCGCCTGTGCTTTGCGGGGATAATTTCACAATATCTTGGGTACTCGAAAATGAAACATACCATAGCTAGATTCCTGGCCTAGAGGAACAAGACCGGAACATTAACAAAACTTCGCCCGGCGTAATCAAGACCGGAGTCGGCTGGCGGGGAGGCGCGAAGGCGCGAAGCGCGGCGGGTCGCCTGCCGAGGGGGCGGAGGCTCCGGCCGCGCCGGGAGATCACATCTGCGTGCGGGTCTCTCGACAGCACCGGCCAGGCGGGCTCAGATCGGCGTCATGATGGACTCGCCAACGATTGGGCCATGACGCTCGCCGCCGAGCAGTCGCCGCGTCTCGAAGCCGGACCGCGGCGCGCCGACCGGCGGGTGGTTGCCGTCGCCGTGGCTGCACTGGCCGGAGGTGCTCTGCTGATTGCCGCCGATGCGGGCTGGCACTACGGCCGACTCTATCTGCTCGGCCTGTTGCTGGGCGTCACGCTCTATCACGCCGCCTTCGGTTTCAGCGGTGCCTGGCGGCGCCTGTTGACGACCGGCGACGGCGCTGCCTTGCGCGCCCAACTTCTGATGATCGCCGCGGCCAGCGTTGTCTTCCTGCCGGCACTCGATCAGGGCGAGCTGTTCGGGCGGACGGTGGTCGGTGCGGTCGCTCCGCCGGGTGTCTCGGTCCTGGTCGGTGCGGCGCTCTTCGGTCTCGGCATGCAGCTCGGCGGGGGCTGCGCGTCGGGCACGCTTTACACGGTCGGCGGCGGCTCGCCGCGCATGCTGGCGACGCTCGCCTTCTTCCTCGTCGGTTCGCTGCTCGGCGCCGCCCACCTGCCCTGGTGGCTGAGCCTTCCGGGGCCGGCCGCCTGGTCGCTGCTCGATGCCCTGCCGCTCGCCGGCGCGCTCGCGGTTCAGGCCGGCCTGCTCGGCACGGTCGCCCTGGCCAGTCTGTGGTGGCAACGCCGCCGCGGCCGGGCGCGAAGCGAAGCGCCGGGCAACGACGGGCCGGCGGGTCTTGCTCGGCGCCTGCTGCAGGGGCCCTGGCCGCTGGTCTGGGGCGCCGTCATGCTCGGCCTGCTCAATGGCGCAACGCTCTACCTTTCGGGCGCGCCCTGGTCGGTCGCCTTCGGCTACACCCTCTGGGCGGGCAAGCTGGCCGCGGCGGGCGGCCTGGATCTTTCGGGCTGGAGCTTCTGGCAGTGGCCCTATCCGAGCCGGGCGCTGGCCGGCTCGCTTGCCGCCGAGACCACCTCGGTGATGAACCTCGGCATCATCGTCGGCGCGTTCCTCGCCGCCGGCCTGGCCGGCCGTTTCGCGCCGACTTGGCGGGTGCCCGGGCGGGCGCTGCTCGCCGCAGCCCTTGGCGGCCTGCTGATGGGCTACGCCTTCGGCTGCAACATCGGAGCCCTCTTCAGCGGCATCGCCTCGGGCAGCGCGCACGGATGGCTGTGGTTCGCCGCTGCCCTGGCCGGGACGTGGCTCGGCGTGCGCCTGCGGCCGTGGTTCGGCCTCTCCGGCTCCTAAGCCGTGCGAACGACCGGCAGGGCGGGCTGCTCGGCGGCGCCAAGCGGATTCTCGCCTTCGCGCGGCAGGCCGATCGCCTGGAGCAGCCCGCGCAGCTCCTGGCGCGCCGCGATGTGGCTCATGGACAGCCGCACCTCGGCGCCAGGCTCCATCAGGTCGAGCAGGGTCAGGCCCTTGGGAAACAGCTGGCGGAAGATGACCCGCTCGCCGAAGCCGGGCGCCAAGCGGAAATGGAGGCGCTTCTGCAGCTTGTCGAGCTGCTCGGCGATCTCGCGCTTGTTGTGCGCATCGACATGGCCCAGCCGGTTGCGCATGACGATCCAGTCGATCGGCCGCATCGCCTGGCTGGCGCGCCATTGCCGGGCCTCCCAGACCATCTGGCTGTAGATGCTCGGCGCAAGCTGGATCTCGTCGCCCTGGCTGCGAATGTGCGCCAGGAGGTCGAGATCCAGGAAGGAATCGTTCATCGGCGTGATCAGGGTGTCGGCGCGCCGATGCCCGAGGCGCGACAGGCAGGTGTCGTTGCCCGGGGTGTCGATCACGAGGAAGTCGTTGTGCGCCAGCGCGGCCTGCGCCTCGTCGAGGACCGCGCCGTCTTCGGCCTCGGCGGCGCGTCGGCTTTCGGCACGCGACGGCAGCAGGCGGCGATGCTCGGGCAGCGGCAGGCGCAGGCCGGAGGCGGCAACGAACTCGCCGCGGTTCTGCAGCATGCGCGAAAGCGTGCCTTGGCGCCCGTCGAGGTCGAGGCTGCCGACGGAGAAACCGCGCTTCAAGAGGGCGATAATCAGGTGCAGGGCGGTCGTCGACTTGCCCGAGCCGCCCTTCTCGTTGCCCAGCACGATGATCCAGGGTCGGTGCTCCTTACCGCCCCAAGGTTGATGCTGCATGGCTCGCTGCCTTTAACCCTCGTCGCCCACTCCAGGGGCAAGTGTTTGCCGCGCCGCCGAGTCGCGACAATGCCTTGCCGGGTCGGGAAGGGGACACCGTTGTCGAGTCAACCCAGACGGCGCCGCCCAACCCACGCGAGTCCGGCGAGCCCGAGGCCGAACAGCGCGAGCGTCGACGGTTCGGGGACATCCGTCGCGAACTGGCCGATCGTCAGGTCGTCATAGCCGATGGAATTGGCCGGCGTCGTCGAGACCGTAATGCTGCTGTAGAAGTTCGCACTGTCGGTGAAGCCCCAGAACAGCAGGCTGGCGTCGGTATTGGGAAGATCGACCGTAACGGTCCGTGTGCTCTCGTTGGACAGGGTCAGGACCAAGTCGTCACCGACGTCGCCCGCGTCGGTCACATAAAAACCGAAGGCTTGGATCGGCGACAGGAAGTTGATCGTGACTTGGCTGTTTGACCGGATGTAGTGCGATCCGGAAGTCGCAAAGCGGCCGCCGCCCGAACTGGACTGGAGGTTTATGGTTCCGTCGGTCGCAAAGCTGCCCGTGACCGGCCCTTCACTGCCAGTGAAATTGAGAGCGAAGGGGTCCAGCGCGGAGCCTGACCCCGTGACGTCCTCCAGATCCTCGACTCCGATGATGTCGACTTCGGCCAGGAAGGCGTTGCGCCCGGCTAGCGGCGGGCCCGAGACGCTCCCACCGGGGTTCGTGTTGATTCCGAAGTACTCAATGAACGTCGCACGTGCAGTGCCGGTGCCGGGCGCACAGAGCGCCAGGACGATTACGGCGACCGACCAGCGGCGCATTGAGGAGATCCCGTGCACTAATCCACCCGCTTCAGGCTCCCGACGGGCGCGTCCGCCCGGGCCGGCGGGGTGAATGCTATATCACCGTGGTCGAGAAACCCAGGTCTTCTCGTGGGCCGGCCCCACCAGGCGCTGAAAGGTTCGGAGCGATGGACTGAGAAATGGTGGGCGATGCTGGGATTGAACCAGCGACCTCTCGCGTGTGAAGCGAGCGCTCTCCCGCTGAGCTAATCGCCCCTGGACCGCCGGGGACGGGCGGACTGCGGCAACCGCAGCACTTACCCGGGCCGATTGGTGTAGGCAGGGGGAGGGGGTCTGTCAAGCCGGCCAGGTCGGGCGTACTCGTCCCGGCGCAAGAGGCGGGCGTCCGCTGATTTCGCCACCATTACGGCGATCGAGCCGTGCTCCGGCGCTACGGCTCTCCGCGGGGCACAGGCAGCGCGGAGGCGCGCCGGTGGTCTTGCGTCCGCCGCTCAAAGAATGTCATTTTTATTACAAGATGTTTTTCGATTAGAAACAACCGATACGCGAACGGCGGCCGTCGTCTGCCGTCGGTCCATTCTCGGAGGGCGACCATGCTGGGGGACAGCGCAGCGGACGCCGCGACCCGTCGGGCGACGATCGTCCGTTTGGTCGGGGAGCGCGGCTACGCGACGATCGAAGAGTTGGCGGCGCGCTTCTCGGTCTCGGCCCAGACCGTCCGGCGCGACATCCGCGCCCTGGCCGCACGCGACCAGGTCACACGCTATCACGGCGGCGCCGGTCTGCCGGCGAATGCCGACCGGCTCGATTATGCCGTGCGAAAACTCCGCTTCGCTGCGGAGAAGCGGGTTATCGCCCGCTCCATCGCGGCCGAGATTCCCGACGGCGCTTCGGTCTTCATCGATATCGGGACGACCATGGAGGCGGTGGCCGAGGCGCTGGCCGAACGTCGCCGCTTGCGTGTCATCACCAACCATTTCACCGTCGCCTCCATCCTTAGCGCGGCCGAGGACTTCGAGGTTCTCGTGCCCGGCGGCATTTTGCGCAACCGCGACCGGGCCATCACCGGCGAACCGGCGATCGAGTTCATCCGGGGCTTCCGGGTCGCCTACGGCATCTTCGGCGTGGGCGCGATCGATTCCGACGGCGTACTGCTCGACTACGATTACCGTGACGTTCAGCTGTCGGCTGCGGCCATGGCGATCTCGCGCCGGCGCTTCGTCGCGCTCGACCACAGCAAGTTCAACGGCGGCGAAGCGATCGTGCGGGTCGGCCACGTCGCGGACATCGATGCCGTCTTCACCGACGTTGCGCCGCCGGCACACATGGCGGAGATGCTGGCGGCCAACAGCGTCCGGATCGTGGTCGCAGGGGCGGCGGATGCAGAGGTTGAAAAGGCTACGCTAGAGGCGCCAAGCTCCAAAGCCTCTTTTCGCTAATTGACATCGATTGCACTCACTCGCCATGCTGTCCGGGTGGGCGAGGGGAGTGGCGAGGCGATGTCCGAGATCGTGCTCGACAGCATCAGCAAGCGCTGGGGCGACACGCTCGCCGTCGACAAGCTGTCCACGCGCGCCGACAGCGGCAGGTTCCTGGTCCTGCTCGGGCCGTCGGGCTGCGGCAAATCCACCACGTTGCGCATGATCGCCGGGCTCGAGGAGGTCACTGAGGGCCGCGTCCTGATCGCGGGGCGCGACGTCACCGGCTTGCCGCCCTCCGAGCGCGGGCTCTCGATGGTGTTTCAGTCCTATGCCCTGTTCCCGCACCTCGATGTTGCCGAGAACATCGTTTTCGGCCTCAAGGTCCGACGCCGGCCGCGGCGCGAGCGTGACGAGCGGCTGCGGCGGGTCGCGGCACTGGTCGGACTGAGCGACTACCTGGACCGCAAGCCCGCGATGCTGTCGGGCGGCCAGCGCCAACGGGTGGCGCTGGCCCGCGCGATCATCGCCGAGAACCCGATCTGTCTGATGGACGAGCCGCTGTCCAATCTCGACGCCAAGCTGCGCCATGAGATGCGCGTCGAGATCCGTGAACTGCAGCGTCGGCTCGGCATCACCATGGTCTACGTCACCCACGACCAGGACGAGGCGATGAGTCTGGCCGACAAGGTGATCCTGCTGCGCGACGGGCGGATCGAGCAGGAAGCCTCGCCCGCCGAGCTTTACGAACAGCCGGCCACGCTTTTCGCGGCGAGCTTCATCGGCACGCCGCCCATGAACCTGATCGACATGGAACCGCTGGTCCGGGCGCACGAGACCGAAAACGGCCCCTTCGCCCGGATCGTCGCCCGCTACGGCCCGCGCACGGTAGTCGGCATTCGCCCCGAGGCGATCGACGTTGCCGGGCGCGACGGCGTGCCGGCTGTGCTCCTGCATGGCGACTATCGCGGCGCCGATACCATCGTCACCGCCGAGCTGCACGGGCAGGAAGTCACGTTGCGACTGCCGGGCCGGATGAACGTCGAGCGTGGCGCGGCGGTGCGGCTCGCCTGGCCGGACTCGGCCGTGCACCTGTTCGATGCGGAAAGCGGCCGGCGTCTCGCCGGGTCCGGCGGTATCTCGACGTCCGCACGGGCCCTGAAACAGGCGACCGGCCTTGTGTGAGCTGGGCGTTCAACAGTAGCTATTGGGAGGAGCACGATGACTATCACCTTATCGAGGCTGCCAAAGGCCGTACTGGGGGCGGCGACCGCGGGCCTGCTCGCTGCCGCACCGCTCGGTGCCCAGGCGCAGACCGAGCTGACCATGTACTATCCCGTCGCGGTCGGCGGTCCGTTGACCAAGATCGTGGACGATCTGGTCAGCGACTTCGAAAGCGAGCATCCCGACATCAAGGTCAATGCCATCTATGCGGGCAACTACAATGACGCACGCATCAAGGCACTGGCCGCCCTGGCGAGTGGCGAGCCGGCTCAGCTCTCGGTCATGTTCTCGATCGACCTTTACGAACTGATCGAGCAGGACGCGATCGTTCCCTTCGATGACCTGATCGAGGGCGCCGACGACAAGGCCTGGATCGAGAGCTTCTATCCGGCCCTGATGCGCAACGGCCAGACCGACGGCAAGACCTGGAGCATCCCGTTCCAGCGTTCGACCATCGTTATGTACTACAACAAGGATGCCTTCCGCGAAGCGGGTCTCGATCCCGACAAGCCGCCGCAGAACTGGGACGAGATGGTCGAGATGGGCAAGAAGCTCAAGAAGGGGTCGGGCGGCGACGTCAGCCGCTGGGGCGTGATGATACCCTCGACCGGCTATCCCTACTGGATGTTCCAGGCCCTGGCGATCCAGAACGGCCAGGAGTTGATGAGCGGCGACGGCACCGAAACCTATTTCGATGCACCGGCCACGGTGGAGGCCCTGGAATACTGGCGCGCGCTCAGCGCCGAGTACGGCATCATGCCGAGCGGCACGGTCGAGTGGGGCACTCTGCGCCAAGCCTTCCTGGAAGGGCAGACTGCGATCATGTGGCACTCGACAGGCAATCTGACGGCGGTCAAGGAGAACGCCTCCTTCGACTTCGGCGTCGCCATGCTGCCGGCCAACGAGCGGCGCGGCAGTCCGACCGGCGGCGGCAACTTCTACATCTTCAAGAAGGCAACGCCGGAGGAGCAGCAGGCCGCACTGACCTTCATCAAATGGATGACGCAGCCGGAGCGTACGGCCGAGTGGAGCATCCGCACCGGCTACGTCGGGACCCGGCCGGACGCTTACGAGACTCCGGCGCTGAAGGACTACATCGCGAGCTTTCCGGCCGCGGCGGTCGCCCGTGACCAGCTGCAGTATGCGGTGCCCGAACTCTCGACCTATCAGACCGGCCGGGTGCGCAAGCTGCTCGACGACGGCATACAGTCGGTCCTGACCGGTCAGGCGGACGCCGCCGCGGCGCTCGGCGACGCCCAGCGCCAAGCCGAGCGTTTGCTGCGCCGCTACCGCTGACGGCGGCTCCGGATCGGGGGCCGGAGGGCCGTGGAGTGGCCCTCCGGCCATCCTCCGGCCACCCTTCGGGAGTTTCCATGCGGATAGGCACGGCCTACCAGGTGCACGTGTACGGCTGGCTGCTGCTGCTGCCGGCGGCGGTCATGCTGGTCACCTTCGTCCACTATCCGACCGTCGCCTCGGTCGTCAGCAGCCTCTTCCTGCCGGCCACGGCGACCCGACCGGCCGAGTTCGCCGGCCTCGAGAACTACGCTTACATGCTCGAGGATCCGGTGTTCCGCACGGCACTTTTGAACAATCTCTGGTTCGCCGTCGGAACGGTGCCGCCGGCGATCGCGCTCGCCATCCTCATGGCCCTGATCGTCAACGCCGCCCTGCCCGGCCGGGCGCTGGTCCGGATGGCCTTCTTCACGCCCACCGTCCTGCCGATGATCGCCGTCGCCAACATCTGGCTGTTCTTCTACACGCCAGGCATCGGGCTGCTCGACCAGATTCTCGGTTTCGTCGGACTGCGCGGCTACAACTGGCTCGGCGATCCCGACACCGTCATGTGGTGCCTGATCGTCATGATGGTCTGGAAGGAAGCGGGCTTCTTCATGATCTTCTACCTCGCCGCCCTGCAGTCGCTGCCACCCGAGCTCGAGGAGGCGGCCAAGCTCGAGGGCGCTGGACGCTGGTACTTTTTTCGGCGCGTGGTCTTCCCGCTGCTGATGCCGACGACGCTGTTCGTCCTGATCAATGCGCTGATCAACTCGTTCAAGATCGTCGACCACCTCTTCATCATGA
>CAZDBC010000065.1:0-11013 GCA_964503295.1 uncultured Kiloniellaceae bacterium
GTTCCCGGTGCCCGATACGCTGATGATCGAGCCGACCGAGAGCGAATCGAAAGCCGAGCTCGACCGTTTCTGCGAGGCCATGATCGCGATCCGGGGCGAGATCGCCCGGGTCGAATCGGGAGACCTGCCGCACGACGACAACCCGCTGGTCAATGCGCCGCACACGGCGGATGCGCTGACCGGCGAGGACTGGAGCCACTGCTACAGCAGGCAGGAGGCTGCCTTTCCCCTGCCCTGGGTCGGCGGCGACAAGTACTGGCCGCCGGTCGCGCGCGTCGACAACGTCTACGGCGACCGGCACCTGGTCTGCACCTGCCCGCCGATGGAGGCCTATCAGACGGCGGCGGAATAACCCTGCCGCCGCGGACCCGGGAGCAGACGGTCGAGCGGGATTGACGGGTCCTGCATCAGCCGAGCCGGCCAGGCAGGTCGTTGATCGTCTCGCCGATCAGTTGCTCGGCCCGGGGCTGGTCGATCTTGGACTTCAGCAACTCGGCCGTGGCGGCGATCGCCAGGTCGACCGCCTGCGCCCGCACCTCCTGCAGGGCCTTGGCTTCGGCCTGGGCGATCTTCTCCATGGCCAGGGCTTCGCGGCGCTGCAGGGCGGCTTCGATGTCTTTCCGGCCCTCCTCGCGAATCCGTTTCGCTTCCGACTCGGCGTGGGCCAGGATGTCCTGCGCATCCTTCAGCGCCTCGCGCTGCTTGCGCTTGTAGTCGGCCAGCGTGCGCTGGGCCTCCTCGCGCAACGCCTGGGCCTCCTCCAGGCTCTGGCGGATGCGTTCGGCGCGCGCGTCCAGCGCATTGATGATCGGCCGAAGGCCTTTCCAGCCGGCGAGGCCGAGAAAGACCACCAGCGCGACGAAGACCCAGAACGAGGGATCGCCCAGCATCAGCGTCCGCCTCCCGCGGCCTGGGCAACGGCAGCCTTGGCCTCGTCGTCCGCGACCTCGACGTCGATCAGCTTTGCCGTGGCGCTCGCCGCGACCTCGGCGGCGACGTTGCGAATGTTGTCGAGGGCGGTCTTCTTCGCGCTTGCGATGCGCGCCTCGGCCTCTTCGCCGCGCCGGGCCAGCTCGGCGGCGAGCTCCTCGAGGCGCCGGTTTTGCTCGGCGGCGATCTCGTCGCTTGCCTTGTGCAAGGTGGCCCCGGCCTCGCTGCGGGCGTCGGCGATCGCCTTCTCGTATTCGGCCAGGACCTGCTCGGCCTCGCCTCTCAGGCGCTCGGCCTTGGACAGGTCCTCGTCGATCCGGCGCTGGCGCTCCTCCATGACCTCGGCGACCCTGGGCAGGGCCACCCTGGCCATGACGACGTAGAGCAGCACGAAGATGACGACGACCCAGAACAGAAGGCTGGAAAAGGTCGTCACGTCAAACTGAGGCATGACGGTCTCCCGTAGGTCGCCGCTGCAAGGGAAGGGGCGGCGCCGCCGCCCGCGGCCCCTGCGTCAGACGACGAACAGCAGCATGATGGCGACCAGGAGGGCGAACAGCGCGATCGCCTCGGTAACGGCGAAGCCGATCCAGATGTTCGCGCCGATCTCGTCCTTGGCCGCGGGGTTGCGCGCGATGGCCTGGAAATAGCTGGCCCAGACGTTGCCGACGCCGACACCGGCGCCGATCATGCCGAGTGCGGCAAGGCCGGCGCCGATCAACTTCGAAGCTTCACTTTCCATTCTCTCAGCTCCTTCTGACTGGCTGAACGCAGAAAAAGGTTGGGAACCGTGCCGTCGCCGGCCGCTCTCCGGAGCGGCCTTGCGCCGTCTAGTGCATGTGGATGGCGTCGTTCAGATAGATGCAGGTCAGGATGGTGAAGACGTAGGCCTGTATCAGCGCGACCAGGAATTCCAGCGCGGTGATGGCGACCAGTCCGAGCAGAGGCACCAGGCCGGCGATGCCCATCAGAATCACGAAGCCGCCCAGGACCTTAAGCAGGATGTGTCCGACGACCATGTTCGCGAACAGACGCACCGAAAGGCTGATCGGCCGCGACAGGTAGGAGATCATCTCGATCGGGATCAGCAGCGGCGCAGTCCACAGCGGGGCGCCGTGCGGAAAGAACATGCGCAGATAGCCCGGCCCGTGCTGCACGAAGCCGATGATCGTCACCCCGATGAAGATGACGATGGCGAACAGGAAGACGACGATGAGCTGGCTGGTAAAGGTGTAGGCCCAGGGGATGAGCCCGAGCAGGTTGCCGAACAGGATGAACATGAACAGCGAGAAGACGAAGGGAAAATACCTGCGCCCCTGCGTCCCGACATTATCGCGCAACATGTTGGCGACCGTCTCGTAGCAGAGCTCGGCAATGGACTGCACCCGGCCCGGCACCAGCGCCCGACCGCGCATCCCGAAGATCATCAGCAGGCTGACGCACAGTGCGCTGATCAGCATCCAGAGCGCGGCGTTCGTGAAAGAGAGATCGACGCCGCCAACCTGCAGCGGGATCAAGGCCTGAACCTCGAACTGATGGATCGGGTCGAGTACCGACTCCGCGCCTTGCCCGCCCGCTTGCGAATTGGTCGCCACGCTGCTTGTCCCCAGCCCCTCAGATCGTCCCGTCGCGGTTGGCCACCGCGGCCCCCGTCCGGCGCCCCATGACGCCGCGCGCGAGGGTTTTGCCTTGAACCGCGGCGCACGTCAAACCTTCCGTGCGCCGGCTGCGGGTCCCCCTCGTCCGGCGCACCGGCACTCGCCTCGCCGGCGCCGACGTCAAGCCGGCCCGTCTGCCCCGCCGTCCGCCGCCGCCCGCTTCTCGGCCTTGCGCCGCTCCTCCATCTCGCGGGCTACGCGGATCACGTTCATGAAGGCAGCCGCGATGCCCAGGAAAAAGAACAGCAGCATCAGCCAGGGCTTGGTCCCCAGCCAGGCGTCGAGCGCCAGCCCGAGCCCGATGCCGACGGCAATCGCCGCGACGATCTCGACCGCGATCTTCAGGCCGACTCCCATGCCGCTGCTGTCGGCGGCTCTGGAGCGCCGTCCGGAGCCTTTACCCTCGCGCGCACGCACCGCCGCCAGGCGCTTTTCGAGCGCCTTCAGCGACGATCGACCTTGATCGGGATCGGTCACGGCCGAACCCTCTGACTGCCTCGCCCGCGTCCGCTGGCGACGGCTCTGGACCGCCTCCGGACGGGCCATTGGCCCCCCGAAAAGCGCGGCGACCATACGTGTCGCGGCAACGGCCAGTCAAGGCGCATGGCGGCCGTTCGGAGCGGGGCCACCGCGCCGCCGGCAGGGGTTGCCGTCAGGCGCTCTCGCGCAGGGAAACGGCCGCTTCAAGGTCGACCGAGACCAGTTGGCTGACGCCCCGCTCGGCCATGGTCACGCCGAACAGGCGGTCGACCCGGGCCATCGTCATGCGGTGGTGGGTGATCAGGAGGAACCGGGTCGAAGTGCTGTGGGCCAGCTCGTCGACAAGGGTGCAGAAGCGGTCGACGTTGGCATCGTCGAGCGGTGCGTCGACCTCGTCCAGCACGCAGATCGGCGCCGGGTTGGTCAGAAATACGGCGAACAGCAGGGCGAGGGCGGTCAATGCCTGCTCGCCGCCGGACAGCAGCGACATGACCTGCAGGCGCTTGCCGGGCGGGCTGGCCATGATCTCGAGCCCGGCCTCGAGCGGATCCTCCGCCTCGGTCAGCTTGAGATGGGCCCGGCCGCCACCGAACAGGCGCACGAAAAGCTCGGAAAAGTGGCGGTCGACCTCCTGGAAGGCGGTCAGCAGCCGTTCGCGCCCCTCGCGGTTCAGGCTGGCGATGCCCTGGCGCAGCCGGGCGATCGCCGCGATCAGGTCGTTGCGCTCGTTTTGCATGCCGTCGATCTGGGTCTCGAGCTCCGCGGCCTCCGCCTCGGCGCGCAGGTTGACCGGGCCCATGTTGTCGCGCTCCCGGACCAGGCGCTGCACCTTGCCCTCCAGTTCCGCGCGCGGCGGCAGCTCCTGGCTCGGGTCGATCTCGGCGACGGCCAGGACCTGGTCCAGATCGCACTCCAGCTTCTCGCGCACCCGGGCCGCCAGGTTGCGCTGAGCCTGCTCGGCCTGCTCGACGGCGGCCTCCGCGCGCACGCGCTCCTCGCGCGCCGCCGCCAGCCCCTGCTCCGCGGCCTTAAGGGCGCGGTCGCAGTCGGCCTGCCTGGTCTCGCCGAGCGCGAGAGCATCGGCGGCATCGCGGCGCTTTTGTTCGGCCTGCTCGATCAGTTCCGCCAGGGCCTCGCGGCGGCCGGCCAGCTCGTCCGGACGCCCGGCCAGACGCTCGATCTCGGCCTGGGTCTGCTGCCGACGCTCCTCCAGTTCCGCGATGAAGCGGGCGGATTCCTCCGCGCGGCGTGCCCAGAGCGACTCCTCGTCGCCGATGGCTCCGAGCCGTTCGGCACGTGCCTCGGCCTCGCGCGCCAGCCGGTCCAGCCTGCTTTGCGCCTCGGTCAGCGCGGAGCGGCGCTCGGCGAGGCTGCCGCGCAGGTCGGCCAGTTCCTCGCGCGCGGCTTCGAGGGCCGGCAAGGCCGCGCGCTCGCGTTCGGCAAGCTCGAGCGCCTCTTCGGCTTCGGACAGTTCACCGCGCAGTCGGGCGAGGCTTTCTTCCAGCGCGGCGATGCGCGAGCTGGCCGTGGTTTCGCGCTGGACCAGGCCGCTCCGGCGCTGGCGCGCCTCGTCCAGCTCGCCCAGGGCTCCGTTCATCGCCCGGCGCGCGGCGTGCTCCGCCTCGGTCGCCGCCTCCGCCGCCTGTCGCGCGGCAAGGTGCGTGTCGGCGGCGCGGTTGCGCTCGCGTTCGCTGTCCTCGAACAGCGCGCGCAACTCGGCCAAGCGGTTGCGCTGTTCCAGCCTTTGGGCGGCTCCGGTCGGGGCGTCGGCCTTGGCGGTGAAGCCGTCCCAGCGCCACAAAGCGCCTTCTTCGGTGACCAGCCGCTGGCCGGGCGCCAGCTCCGCCTGCAGGCGACAGCCGGTCGCGGCGTCCGGCACGATCCCAATCTGCGTCAGACGCCGGGCCAGGGCCTGCGGCGCGCGCACGACGTCGGCGAGTGGGCGCACGCCCGCCGGCAAGGCCGTCCGGGTGGCGCCATAGGGCGGCAGGGCCTGCCAGTGCACCGGCGCGGCCTCGTCGGTCGAGGCGCTCAGGTCGTCGCCGAGCGCGGCACCCAGCGCCGTCTCGTAACCCGGTTCGACCGTCACCGCGTCGACCAGGGGCGGCCACATGTCGGCTTCGCGCGGTTCGAGAAGGGCGCTCAGGGCGTCGATCTCGGCACTCAGCTTGGCGCTCGCCTTGTCGGCCTGCTGCAGGCCCTCGCGGCTGGCATTTTCCGCCTGGCGTGCCTCGGCCAGGCGCTCGGCCGCGGCCTCAGCCTCGCGGCGGGTCTCCTCGACCCTTCGCTCGGCCTCAGCGACCGCGGTCTCGGCGGCCTCCAGCTCGGCCGGCGGGACTCGTTGGCCGGCGAGTTCCAGGCTCTGGCGCTCGCTGTCGGCAATCTGGCCGCGCAGGCGCTCGAGGCGCCGCCGCTGCTCGGCGATCTGCTGCTCCAGGCTCCGCTGGCGGGCCTCGTCGGCGGCGACGCGCTCGGTCAGGGCGTGCAGCGCGCTCTCCTGTTCGGCCACCCGCGCCGCGGCCTCGTCGCGTGCCCGCTCGGCCTCCGGGCGCGCATCGAGATCCTGCCGCTCGGCGGTACCAAGACGTTCGCGCTCCTGCGCCAGTCGCTCGAGGGCGGCGCGCGCGTCGACGGCCAGTTCTTCGGCGCGCGCGCGGTCACCGACGAGCTGGGCCAGACGGGCTTCGGCCTGGGTCCGCTCGGCCGCCGCCTGGGCCAGTTCGCGGTCGAGATTGTCGCGGTCCACCAGCAGGCGCTGCAACGCGGCCGCGGCGGCGGCTTCGGCTTCGCGGAGCCGGGGCAGCTGCGCCGCCGCCTCCGCTTGCCGGCTCGCCGCCTCGGCGGCGCCTTGGGTCGCCTCGGCCACGGCGGCCTCCGCCGCCTCCAGCCGCTCCCGGGCGGTCGCGAGGCCGGCCTGTGCCGCCTCCGCCTCCAGGTGCAGCAACAGCGCCTCGTTGCGGCGCAGCTGGGCGGCGATGTTGCGGTACCGGGTGGCCTGGCGCGCCTGCTTCTTCAGGCCCTGAAGCTGGCTGTCCAGGGTGGCGATGACGTCGTCGAGCCGCTCAAGGTTGCTTTCGGCCGCCCGCAGGCGGAGCTCCGCCTCGTGGCGGCGCGAGTGGAGGCCGGTTATGCCGGCCGCTTCTTCCAGGAGCGTGCGCCGATCGGCCGGCTTGGCGTTGATCAGAGCACCGATGCGGCCCTGGCTCACCAGAGCGGTCGAATGGGCTCCGGTGGCGGCGTCGGCGAAGAGGAGCTGGACGTCCCGCGCGCGCACCTCCTTGCCGTTGATCCGGTAGGTCGAGCCCGCGCCGCGCTCAATGCGGCGGCTGATTTCCAGGGTATCTGCGTGATTGAACTGGGCCGGTGCCTTGCGGTCGCGGTTGTCCAGCGTCAGCATCACGTCGGCGAGGTTGCGCGCCGGCCGGCTGGCGCTGCCGGCGAAGATCACGTCGTCCATCTCACCGCCGCGCATGCGTTTGGGCGAGTTCTCGCCCATGACCCAGCGCAAGGCCTCGACCAGGTTCGACTTGCCGCAGCCGTTGGGTCCGACGATGCCCGTGATCCCCGGCTGGATCAGGAGGTCGGTCGCATCGACGAAGGACTTGAAGCCGCTGAGACGTAGTTTGGTGAACTGCACTCGGCCGGTTCCGCTCCTGTCGGCGACGCCGGGGGTCAGCCCGACGGCGCCAGTTCCTCGAACAGCCTGGTCAGCGTGGGCACGTCGCCGCCGCCGCGCAGCTTGCGCCCATTTACGATCACGGTGGGCGTTGCCTGCACGTCGAAGGTCTGCTGCGCGTCGACGCGTTGTTCGAGAATCTTCGTGATTTCCGCCTCATCCGTCATGCAGGCATCGGCCGTCGCGGCGTCCAGGCCGGCCTGACCGGCAATCCGGCGCAGCTCGGCCAGAGGGTCGGCGGCCGAAGACCAAGTGCGCTGGGTCTGGAACAGGAGGTCCACGAAGCCGAAGAACTGGTCGCCGGAGAAGCAGTTGGCCAGGGCCGCCGCGCGCAGCGCCAACTGGTCGAGCGGAAAGTGCCGGTAGACAAAGCGGACCTTGCCTCCCGTCACCCAGGGATCCTTAAGCTCCGGCAGCACGTCGGCGTGGAAGCTCGCGCAATGCGGGCAGGTCAGCGATGCATATTCGATCATCACGATGGGGCTGTCGCTGGCCCCAAGGATACGGTCGTCGGGGTAGAGCTCCACGCCGCCGCCGGCGGCCATCTGAGGCGGCCGCGCCTGAGGCTCGGCGGAGCGCTGCGCCGGGGCCGGGTCGCGCGATCCGCCGCCGACCAGCGCGTAAGCCCCGCCCCCTGCCGCGCCGACGGCGACACAGGCCCCTGCCAACAGGATTTTCCGTCTGTTCATGACTCACCTACAAGATGTTGAGCATGCTAGTAAGAGGGTCGAGATTCCACAAGTCTGCAGTTTTCCCCAGGCTGCCGTCACTTCCGGGCCGCAATGTGGCAGTCGTGCCCGCTGGCCGCCTGCGCCGCGTCTAGCGTGACGACCCGTCCTCGGCCGAACCTCCGTGCGAGACCGCGACGGCCCGGCCGAGGCGCGCCAGGGCGTCGCGCATGGTCTCGTCGCCGACCGTCGTCAGCATCTCCTCCAGCGCCGCGGCGCGCTCGGCGGGAGGCTCGGCATATCCCGGGCTTCGCTTGGGGCGCGGCACAGAACCCGATGGAATCGCGCCCTGCTGAAGCTTGATGCGTGCAACCGCTCGGTATCCGAAATAGCCATTGATGCGCTCGATGAGCAAGGGTTCGAGGTGCTGCAGTTCGAGCGCGAATCCGGGAGCGACCCGCAGCAGAAGGCTGCCGCCCTCGTCCTGGCTCGTCCGTCTCCCCGACCAGCGCAGCGGCAGGCAGCGCTCGGCCAGGCCCGGCCCGACGATATCGGCCCAGTCGGCGAACAGGCTGCCGTGGGCATAGCCGCGCCGGGCGAAGACCCGCGATGTCGCCGTGGTCACGCTCGTGGCCAGGGCACGCAGTCCGTTTCCGCGCGGCACGTCCCTTCTGCTATGGCTCGGTCCCGACATCGGCGCTGTCCGCTCTCCTCCTGCCGCAGGCGCCGCCGAAGCTTGGCGCGCCGATCGGGCATGCTACCCTTCCGCTTTCGAAGGCGCGATTCCTTTGCAGTCAATCGCGCCACGAGATTGGGGATGAAGGCGGGGCGCATGACCGGCGGTGGCGGTGGTCGAGCGGTTGCGGCGGCGCGGCGCGAGGCGGAGCGAATCGCCGCGCCGCTGCTTGCCTGGTACGACCGCCATGCGCGGACGCTGCCCTGGCGCGTGCCGCCTGCGGCGCGCGCCGCCGGGCAGCGCCCCGATCCCTACCTGGTCTGGCTGAGCGAGATCATGCTGCAGCAGACCACCACCGTGGCTGCGGCGCCCTATTTCCAGCGCTTCGTCGAGCGCTGGCCGAGCGTCGAGGCGCTGGCGGCGGCGCCTCTGGAAGAGGTGCTGACGGTCTGGGCCGGCCTCGGCTACTACGCCAGAGCCCGCAACCTCCACGCCTGCGCGCGGGTCGTGGCCGGGGAACGGGGCGGGCGCTTTCCCGACGGAGAGGCCGAGCTGCGCCGCCTGCCGGGCATCGGGCCCTACACGGCCGCGGCGATCGCCGCCATCGCGTTCGATCGGCCGGCCGCCGTCGTGGACGGCAACGTTGAGCGGGTCCTCGCGCGCCTCTTCGCGGTCGAGGCGCCCCTGCCCGACGCCAAGCCGGCGCTGCGCGAACTGGCTGCCGAAACCACGCCGGAGCGGCGTCCTGGCGACTATGCCCAGGCCGTGATGGACCTCGGCGCGACCGTATGCCTGCCGCGCAAGCCCCGTTGCCTCCTTTGCCCGCTCGGCGACCGCTGTGCCGCGCACGCCCAGGGGCGGGCCGCGGACCTGCCGCGGCGCCGCGCCAAGGCCGCGCGGCCGCGCCGGCACGGGGTCATCTTCTGGCTGGCACGTGCGGACGGGGCGGTGCTTGTGCAGCGGCGTCCCGAGCGCGGGCTGCTCGGCGGCATGATGGAGTTTCCCTCGACGCCGTGGCGCGGCGCGCCCTGGCCGCCCGAGGAGGCGCTGGCCGCGGCGCCGGCGGTCGTCGACTGGCGGGCCCTGCCCGGACGGGTGCGCCATGTCTTCACCCATTTCGAGCTCGAGCTCGAGGTCTGGTCGGGCCGTGCGGCCGGGCCGGGCAAGGTCGATCCGGACAAGGTCGATCCGGGAAAGGGACGGCGCTGGGTCGAGCCGGCGGCATTGGGAGGTGAGGCCCTGCCGAGCGTGATGGCCAAGGTCGCAACCCACGTCCTGGAGCGTCTGGCCACCGCGTGAGCTGGATGGCGGGGGAAGCCGGCGTCCGGTGGCGCCGATGGCGCCGGCCGGTTAGTTCAGCTCGGCGCGCAGCTTCTGCCGCAGGACGTCGATCGGCACCAGCTTCCCCTCCACGGCGATTGACCAGAACTGCCAGCCGTTGCAGGCGGGAGCGCCCTGGACGTGGGCGCCGACCTGGTGGATCGACCCCTTGAAGTCGGCGGTTATGAGGGTGCCGTCGGCGCGTACCTTGGCGGTCCAGCGCCGATTGGGCCCATAGAGCACGGTGCCGGGCTCGAGCAGGCCGCGCTCGACCAGCCAGCCGAAGGGAATGCGCGGCTCTTCCCGGCGCGACGGCGTGATCGCCAGGCTGTCGGAATCGGCCGTGCGCACCTTGGCGATGCGCTCGCGTGCCAGCGCGGCATATGTCGGGTCGCGCTCGATGCCGAGGAAATGCCGGCCGAGCCTGCGCGCGACCGCGCCGGTGGTGCCGCTGCCGAAGAAAGGATCGAGGATCAGCGCGCCGGGCCGCGTGGTCGCCAGGATGACCCTGTGCAGCAGGGCTTCGGGCTTCTGGGTCGGGTGCGCCTTGGTGCCGCCGTCGCCCTTCAGTCGCTCGCCGCCGCTGCAGATCGGAATCAGCCAGTCGCTGCGCATCTGCAGTTCGTCGTTCAGGGCCTTCATGGCGGCATAGTTGAAGGTGTAGCGGGCATCCTTGTCCTTGGCAGCCCAGATCAGGGTTTCGTGGGCGTTGGTGAAACGCTTGCCGCGGAAGTTCGGCATGGGGTTCGACTTGCGCCAGATGACGTCGTTCAGGATCCAGAAGCCGACGTCCTGAAGCTGCGCTCCGACCCGGAAGATGTTGTGGTAGCTGCCGATGACCCAGAGCGAGCCGTCGTCCTTGAGCACCCGGCGGGCAGCGCGCAGCCACTCGCGGGTGAAGCGATCGTAGTCGGCGAAGGTCTCGAAGCGGTCCCAGGCCGCGTCGACGCCGTCGACCCGGCTGTTGTTCGGGCGATGAAGCTCGCCGGCGAGCTGCAGATTGTAGGGCGGGTCGGCGAAGATCAGGTCCACCGACGCCTCCGGCATGGCCGACATCAGCGCGACGCAGTCGCCAACCTCGATCACATCACGCCGCACGCCGCTCCCCTCCGCGTCCCGGCCCCCGGGAAAGGCGGCATGGTGAGTCAGCGAATCCGGCGCGTCAAGTGGCTTCTCGCGGCAGGTGGCAGCAGAGTCAAGATCTTACGCGAAGACTCTCAGGCAATGCCGGAAACGGCTTCGCCAGCGTCCTAAGGCGCGGACAAGAGCAGGGCCCGCACCGGGGCGAAAGAGCGGCGGTGCTGCGGGCTGACCCCCTGGCTTTTGAGGGCCGCCAGGTGTTCGGGCGTGCCGTAGCCGCGGTTGTGCTCCCAGCCGTAGCCGGGGTGGACCCGGGCGAGATCGCTCATGATCCGGTCGCGCGTCACTTTGGCGATGATGGAGGCGGCAGCGATCGACAGGCTGCGGCAGTCGCCCTCGACAACCGCGCGGGCCGGGCAAGGCAGGCTGCGCGGCAGCTTGTTGCCGTCGATCAGAGCGACGTCCGGGACCAGCCCAAGCGCGGCGACGGCCCGTTCCATGGCAAGCAGGCTCGCATGCAGGATG
>CAZDBC010000066.1:0-10936 GCA_964503295.1 uncultured Kiloniellaceae bacterium
TCGATCCGCTGCAGGTCCAGAAAGCCGACGTCGAACCAGGACGTCAGCAGCTCGCGAAGATCCTCGTCCAATGCGCGCAGGTAGGGGTCCCGCGACTTTATGGCGAGCAGATCCGCGCGCAGGTCGACCAGGAACTTGACACCCTGAGGGAGGCCATTGAACTGCATGAGCAGCCTGACCCGAGGCGGCACCAGCGCACGCCGCAGGTCGCGCTCGGCAGCCAGTTGCTGTTCGATATCCGCGGCACCGCGATAGGCCGCGATCGCCTGGTCGAGCACCTCTCTGGGAATCGCGAAGTCGCGCGCCAGGATCTTGAGGAAACGCTCGCGCCCCGCGGCATCGCTTTCGAGATAGGCCTCGCCCAGGCGCGCCGCCCGCATGCGCGCCGAGACCTCGCCGCCGCGCGCTTCCAGACACTCGTTCATGAGCGACTGGAGGGTGCCTTCCTTGAGCACCGCATCCGCCCCGTGGGCAAGGCCCACGGTGCGCCGGGCACCCTGCGCGATCTCGTGCCAGGCGTCGACGAGATTGGTCAGTGTGCGTTCGAAGAACGTCGCATGCTGCGGCTCGGTCACGTCTTGGAGGTCCTCCTCGCTTTCCCTTCATCGCTTGCCCGCGGCCGCCGTGCCCGGTCCCGGCAATGGCACGGGGCCCGGACCACGCACAGCCGGACGATACCCGCCACGATCACGAGCATGAAGCGCAAAGCTTGGCCTGACCCGGATACCGTTCCGACCGCCGCTCGCCAGCCATCCTGGCGTCCTTCGCCTCGGCCTTCACCCGATCGGGTCATACGTTTAGGATGACGCCCTATCGCGCCGCGCCGAAGCTTGGCCGGATCCGGCCGACACCGGCAGGCGCCAAACCGGCCTCCCGCCTGTGACCGATCGTCGCCCATGAATGAAAATCTCTACGCCGAGCTGCGCAACCGCTTTCCCGACGACAGGTCGAGAACCTTCCTCGAGTGGCATGACGGAACCCTTTACAGCTACGCAGATCTCGAGGCGATCTCGGGCCGCTACCAGCGACTGCTGCAGGAGCTCGGCGTGTGCCCGGGCCAGCGCGTGGCCGTTCAGGTGGAGAAGTCGCCCCAGGCCCTGTTTCTTTACCTCGCGTGCCTGCGCGCCGGCGCCGTCTACCTGCCGCTCAATACCGCCTACACGCTCAATGAGCTGGACTATTTCGTCGGCGACGCCCGGCCGCGGCTCGTGGTCTGCGCACCGGAGAAAGAAGCCGGCATCGCCGATCTGGCGGCGCGCCACTGCGGGCCGACGCCGGTCCTGACCCTGGGGCCAGAGGGCGAGGGCTCGCTCGAGGAGCACAGCCGAGCGCTGATCCCCCGGGACGAATGCGCGGCCGCCCGCGCCGAGGATATCGCCGCAATCCTCTATACGAGTGGAACCACCGGCCGTTCCAAGGGCGCGATGATGAGCCACGGCAATCTTGCATCCAATGCCGAGACGCTGCGCCGCTTCTGGGGCTTCACCGAGACCGACGTGCTGCTCCATGCCCTGCCGATCTTTCACACCCATGGACTGTTCGTGGCGACGAACGTGCTGCTGCTCGCGGCAGGCTCGATGGTCTTTCTGCCCAAATTCGACGCCGACACGGTGATCGCACGCCTGCCCGGCTGTACGGCCATGATGGGCGTACCGACGTACTACACGCGCCTGCTCGCCCATCCGGCACTGAACGCCGAACTGGTCGGCCACATGCGCGTCTTCATCTCGGGGTCGGCGCCGCTCCCGCCCGAGACCTTCGAAGCCTTTGCCAACCGCACCGGCCATCGCATCCTGGAACGCTATGGGATGACCGAGACCAATATGCTGACCTCCAATCCGCTCGACGGCGAGCGCGTGCCGGGCACGGTCGGCAGGCCGCTTCCGGGCGTCGAGCTTCGCATCGCCGATGAAACCGGCCGGGCTCTGCCCGCAGGCGAGATCGGCGTCGTCGAGGTTCGCGGACCCAACGTCTTCAAGGGCTACTGGGGCCTTCCGGAGCGAACCGCCAGCGACTTTCGCGAGGACGGTTTTTTCATCACGGGCGATCTGGGCTTCATAGATGCGCGCGGCTATCTCAATCTGGTCGGCCGGTCTAAGGATCTTATCATCTCCGGTGGTTTCAACGTCTATCCCAAGGAGATCGAACTGTGCATCGATGCCATGGAGGGCGTCGCGGAATCGGCGGTGATCGGCGTGCCACATCCCGACTTCGGCGAGGCGGCGGTCGCCGTCGTGGTACGCGACGACAGCCGTCCGCCCGTCTCCGCCGCGCAAATCATCGCGCAGGCCCGAGCGCAGCTGGCGAACTACAAGGTGCCCAAGCAGGTCTATTTCGTCGAAGAGCTGCCGCGCAACGCGATGGCAAAGGTGCAGAAGAACGTGCTGCGCGACCGCTTCAAGGCGAGCTTCGCCGCGGCGGCGCAGGACGCTACTTAAGGCACATGCGATCCCGACGAAGCTGGGTCGCTCATCCCGCGCCAGTTCCGAACGGCCTGGGCCTTGCGCACCAGCCGCAACACCTCGTCGAGCTCGACGCCGTCGCGCGCCATCAGCAGATGGGTAAGGGGATCCTCGAGCAGACCGCGCAATTCGGCGCCGATGTTGTCGGGAAGGCGCTCGGACGAGATGCGGCGAATGACGCTCATGCCCTTTCGTCTCCTGGATCTTTCACTGCGGCAATCACCATCTATTTATACCATCGCTTAGCAAAACGGCGTGACGCTTTCGTGATGAATAAGGATTGGGAAGATGAACATATCCGGTCACCCTTGGACATGACCGCCAGGGGCTACCGGACTGCCCGGAAGTCTTGCATGCTGCGGACAGAAGGACCTCAAGACTCCCGGATCAATACTTTGGATGGCCTGGCACAGAGGCTGCCTGTCTCGGAGCCCCGGGCCGTCCGGACGGCGGCCGGCGGTCAGGTCCGGCAACGCCCTGCGCCATTGCCCGGTTCCGGCCGGGCGGGAGAGATTTGATCGAATGCGTTCGCTTTTGCGTTGGAGCCTGGTGAGCGTCGCGGCTCTCCTTGCGCTCCTGGTCATGGTCTTGGCCAGCGGGGCGGTCTGGCTGCGCGCTTCGCTGCCGCAGACGGACGGCAACCTGCAACTGGAGGGACTGCGCGCGCCCGTGGAGGTTCGGCGCGACGCGCACGGCGTTCCCACCATCACGGCCGAGAACGACCACGACGCCTATTTCGCGCTCGGCTTCGTCCACGCTCAGGATCGGCTATGGCAGATGGACTTCATGCGCCGGACGGGAGCCGGCCGTCTGTCGGAGGTGGCCGGCGCGGCGACGCTGCCGATCGACCGTTTCATGCGGGTGGTCGGCATCTACGCCGTTGCGGAGGCAAACTACCGGCACCTCTCGGCGCCGGCGCGCGCCGCCGTGGACGCCTACACGGCCGGCGTCAACGCGTTCCTGGAGGGGCGCGACGGGCCTCTGCCGCTCGAGTTCCAGCTCCTGTTCTACGAACCCGAACCCTGGCGCCCGGCCGACTCGATCGTTTGGGGCCGGATCATGGCGCTTCGTCTGTCCGGGAACTGGAGCGAGGAGGCGCTGCGCGCGCGCCTCGCCCGGCATCTGGATACCGAGACGATCGCCGAGCTTTGGCCGCCGTATCCGAGCGACGGCCCCGTGACCCTGGCCGAGGGACTGGCCGCCGCGCCGGCGCCAAAGAACCGAGCTGTCGCCGCCCCACCGCCCGTTCCTCTTCCGCCCGAGCTCGAAGCGCCTTTGCGCGCGTTGACCCGACTTCTGCCGTGGCGGCTGGAGCCCAAGAGCGCCTCCAACGCCTGGGTCCTCGCCGGCAGCCGGACGGCCTCCGGCCGGCCACTGCTGGCCAACGACCCTCACTTGGCGCTCAATGCCCCGGGCATCTGGTACCTCGCGCGGGTCGAGACACCGGACTGGCAGATGGCCGGCGCGACGGCGCCCGGCGTGCCGTTCCTCGTCGCGGGCCACAACGGACATGTCGCCTGGGGACTGACGACCACGGACAGCGACACCCAGGACCTCTTCGTCGAGAAGCTCCTGCCGCCCTCCGAGACGGGCGCGACACGCTATCAGACGCCGGACGGGCCGAAGGAGCTTGAAACCCGCAACGAGACCATCCGGGTCCGCTGGGCCGAAGACCAGACGCTGCTCGTGCGGCACAGCCGACACGGACCCCTGCTGTCCGACGTGCTGACCGGTACCGAGGCCTACCTTGAAAGCGACACGGCGCTGGCCCTGGCCTGGCCGGCCCTCGACCCCGAAGACCGAACGGCCACGGCGCTGTTCGAGATGAACAGGGCGCGCGATGCCGCAGCCTTCAAGCGCGCGGCCCTCAAGTTCGATTCGCCGCACCAGAACATCGTCTATGCCGACCGCGCGGGGCGGATCGGCTTTCTGGCGCCGGCGCGCGTGCCAATTCGCCGGCAGGGCGATGGCCTTTACCCGGTTCCCGGCTGGACGGGCGAGTATGACTGGACCGGATTCATCGCGCCCGAAGACCTGCCGGCGGGCGAGATGCCGGCTTCGGGGCACTACGTCTCGGCCAACAACAAGATCGTCCCGGACAGCTATCCCTACCTGCTGAGCTCGGATTGGAGCGACCACCACCGCGCGCGTCGCATCCTGCAGATGCTCGACGCCAATGGCCGGTCCGACATTGCGGCGAGCGCCGAAATGCAACTGGACAGCCTCTCCCTCGGCGCTCGCGACCTCCTGCCCCTGTTGCTGGCCGCCCCTCCCGCCAGCGAGCGGGCTGCGCAAGCGCGCGAGCTGCTCCAGGGCAGGAACGGGCGCATGACCGCAGGGGCGCCGGAGCCCCTGATCTACTATGCCTGGCAGTATGCCCTGAACCGCGTCCTCATGGCCGACGAACTGGGCGAAGATTTCCGCGAGTTCCAGCGAGCAGACGGCTACCGCCTGCTGACCCTCCTGCGCGACCATCCGGAGTGGTGCGACGACGTCGCAAGCCCCCAACAGGAGGACTGCAGCGGGCAGATTGCCCACGCGCTCGAGCAGGCCCTTGCCCTCCTGGCCGAACGTTTCGGGGAGGACCCGGACGAGTGGGCCTGGGGAGCGGCGCACCGCGCGACCTTCGACCATCCGCTGCTCGACCGCATTCCACTGTTCGACAGGCTGTTCGATTTCGGCCTGGAGACGCCGGGCGGCAGCGACACGGTGAACCGCGGCGGGCCCCGCTTCCGCGCCAACGTGAGTCGCCTGTTCGAGAACGTCCATGGCTCCGGCTATCGGGCGATCTACGACCTCGCCGACCTGGACAACTCGCGCTTCATGATCGCCACGGGCCAGTCCGGCAATCCGCTCTCGCGCCATTACGGCGGCCTTGCGGTCCCCTGGCGTGACGGGAACTACCTCGAACTGGTCGGTTCCGGAGCAGCGCAGGGCGACCGGCTGCTGCTCACTCCGCACCAAGGGGGCTGAGTCGCCCATGGTCGTTGCGAGGGCAGCCGAAGTGGACGTCACCTTTGAGGAGATCGAGAAGGCACGACAGAGCCTCGGCGATGCCGTGATCCGAACGCCTTTGGTGCACGCCACGCGGCTCTCCCGCGAGCTCGGCTGCGAGCTCTACCTGAAGCTGGAGAACCTCCAGATCACCGGCGCCTTCAAGGTGCGCGGAGCCCTGGTCAAGCTGAAGAGCCTCGCGCCCGAGCAGGCCGAACGCGGCGTGATCGCCATGTCGGCCGGCAATCACGCCCAGGGTGTCGCCCACTTCGCGCAGCAGCTCGGCATCCCGGCGACCATCGTCATGCCCGAGTTCGCGCCCTTCTCCAAGATCGAACGGACACGCCAGTCGGGTGCCCGCGTGGTCCTGACCGGCGACACCCTCGATGCCTCCGCGACGGCGGCCCGGGCCATCGCCGAAGACGAAGGCCTTGCCTTCGTCCATCCCTACGACGACCCGGCGATCATCGCGGGCCAGGGCACCATCGGGCTGGAGATGCTGGACGAGCGGCCCGACCTTGACTGCCTGGTGGTCCCGATCGGCGGCGGCGGCCTGATCTCGGGCATCGCCACGGCGGCCAAGCATCGAAAGCCGGATATCGAGGTCGTCGGCGTCGAGTCCGCCCTCTATCCTTCGATGCTGCAAGCGATCCGCGGCGAAACGCCGACGTTCGGCGGCCAGACCCTGGCCGACGGCATCGCCGTCAAGAACCCCGGGCGCCTGACCAAACCCATCATCGAGCGGCTGGTGGGCGAGATCCTGCTGGTGGACGAACTGGCCGTGGAGACCGCGATCCAGATGCTGGTCGAGCGGCAAAAGGTCGTCGCCGAGGGGGCCGGCGCGGCCGGACTGTCCGCCGTGCTGACCGATCCCGGGCGCTTCGCCGGACGCAAGGTGGGCGTGGTGATCTGCGGCGGCAACATCGACCTCCGACTGCTTTCCGGAATTTTGAGCCGGGGCCTGATGCGCGACGGCCGCCTGGCCCGGCTGCGCGTGCTCATCGACGACCGCCCGGGAATCCTCGCCCGTGTCGCGCGGATCATCGGCGAGACCGGCGGCAACATCATCGAGGTCGCCCATCAGCGCATGTTCTACGATATTCCACCCAAACAGGCGGATCTTGACCTAATCGTCGAGACCCGAAACGCCGAACACGTGCAGGAAATCCTGCACAAACTTCAGGACTCGGGCCTGCCCACCCAACTCTTGTCCGCGCGCTCGTCGGAGGGGTGATCCCCATCGCTGCCGCCCCCCGCGGGCGTGCGGAATAGCAGGCATGCCACACGGCCATGTGACTTGGCTGCCGGCGGCCGCTACACTCACGCGCATCCGCCGCCGGGAACGACGTCCAGCCCGACCCAGAGGAGCCGCGATCATGGCCGCAGCCCCATCGCCCGCCCGGGTGCCGAACGCCGCTTCGGCGCCGGTTTTCCGCAACGTCCTGGAGGCGATCGGCAACACGCCGATGATCGAGGTCACGCGCATCGATACCGGGCCGTGCCGTCTCTTTCTCAAGCTGGAGAACCAGAACCCGGCGGGGTCGATCAAGGATCGTATCGGCCTTTCGATGATCGAGGCCGCGGAGCGCGACGGCCGGCTGAAGGCGGGCGGCCGGATCATCGAGGCGACCGCCGGCAACACCGGTCTCGGTCTGGCCCTGGTCGCGCGCCAGAAGGGCTATCACCTCACTCTCGTCGTGCCCGACAAGATGGCGCAGGAAAAGATCTTCCATCTCAAGGCGCTGGGGACCGACGTCCGCCTCACCCGATCCGACGTCGGCAAGGGCCATCCCGAGTACTATCAGGACATGGCCGAGCGCCTGGCTCGGGAGACCGGGGCCTTCTACGTCAACCAGTTCAGCAACCCGGCCAATCCCGAGGCCCACGAGGCCACGACCGGTCCGGAGATCTGGGAACAGATGGGCCATGACCTGGACGCCATGGTCTGCGGGGTCGGCTCCGGCGGCACGATCACCGGCCTTTCGCGTTTCTTCGCGCGCGTCTCGCCCGAAACCGAGATGGTGCTGGCGGATCCGGAGGGCTCGATTCTGGCCGACTACGTCGCGACGGGCGAGATCAGCAGCGACGTCGGGTCCTGGATGGTGGAGGGAATCGGCGAGGACTTCCTGCCCGACAACGCCGACCTCTCGCGGGTCCGCCGCGCCTACACGATCGCGGACGCGGACGCCTTCCTCACCGCGCGCGAGCTGCTCGCGCAGGAGGGCGTTCTGGGCGGCTCATCGACCGGGACGCTGCTTGCCGGCGCGCTGCGCTACTGTCGCGAGCAGACCACACCCAAGCGGGTCTGCACCTTCGTGTGCGACAGCGGCAACAAGTATCTCTCGAAGATGTACAACGACTACTGGATGATCGATCAGGGCTTCATCGAGCGCGAAAGGCACCACGACCTGCGCGACCTGATCGGCCGCCGCCACGACGAAAACGACACGGTTATCGTGGGCCCCGACGACAGCCTGCTGGTCGCCTACGGGCGCATGAAGCTCTACGACATCTCGCAGCTTCCGGTGATCGACCAGGCCGGCGCCGTCGTCGGCCTGGTCGACGAGAGCGACATTCTCCTGGCCGTCTACCGCGACGAAGCCGCCTTCCAGCAACCGGTCGCGAGCGCGATGACCAGCAAGCTCGAGACGGTCCAGGTCGATGCGCCGGTCGAATCCCTTCTGCCCATATTTGCGCGCGGCTATGTCGCGATCGTGTTCGACGGCGAGCGCTTTCTCGGCCTGATCACCCAGATCGATCTGCTCAATCACCTGCGCCGCCGGATGAAGTGAGGCCATGCCCGACACTACCGATTCCCGCGCCGGGCGGGGTGCCAACCGACAGGGGTTCGCGACCCGCACGATCCACGCCGGGCAGGCGCCCGACCCCTCGACCGGCGCCATCATGCCGCCGATCTATGCGACGTCCACCTACGTCCAGGACAGCCCCGGCGTCCACAAGGGCTACGAATACAGCCGGACGCAGAATCCCACGCGCATGGCCTACGAGCGCTGCATCGCGGACCTGGAAAGCGGCGCGGCCGGCTTCGCCTTCGCGTCGGGTATGGCGGCCACTGCGACGATCCTGGAGCTGCTCGACAGCGGCAGCCACGTCATCGCAATGGACGACCTCTATGGCGGCACATATCGTTTGTTTGCGAATGTTCGTCAGCGCTCCGCCGGCCTCCAGTTCAGTTTTGTCGATCTCGCCGATCTCGACGCGCTCGCGGCCGCGATCCGGCCGGAAACCCGTCTGGTCTGGGTCGAGACCCCGAGCAACCCTCTGCTGAAGCTGGCGGACCTGGAGGCAATTGCGACGCTTTGCCGGCGCCGCGGCATCCTTTGCGCCTGCGACAACACCTTCGCCACTCCCTGGGCCCAGCGGCCGCTCGAGCTGGGCTTCCATCTGGTCATGCACTCGGCGACCAAGTACCTGAACGGCCACTCGGACATGGTCGGCGGCGTGGTCGTGGCGGAGGACGACCCGGCCCTGGTCGGGCGTCTGGGCTATCTGCAGAACGCCGTCGGCGGGGTGCAGGGGCCGTTTGATTCTTTCCTTGCGCTGCGCGGCCTGAAGACGCTCGCGTTGCGCATGGAGCGGCACTGCGCGAACGCGATGGCGGTCGCCGAGCACCTGGCGGCGCATCCCAAGGTCGAACGGGTCAGCTATCCGGGTCTTGCCAGCCACCCGCAGCACGACCTGGCACGCCGGCAGATGAACGGCTTTGGCGGCATGGTGACGGCGGTTCTGGCCGGCGGGCTGGCCGATGCGCGTCGCTTTCTGGAGCGGGTCGAGGTCTTCGCCCTGGCCGAATCTCTGGGCGGCGTGGAGAGCCTGATCGAGCACCCGGCGATCATGACCCACGCCTCGGTGCCGGCCGAAACCCGCGCCGGACTCGGCATCGTCGACGGGCTGGTGCGCCTGTCGGTCGGGATCGAGTCGGTCGAGGACCTGCTTGACGACCTCGACCAGGCGCTCGCCTGATCCCATTCCGTCGCATCCAGCATCGAGACCGTCCACCGCCATGAAGCGCTATTTCGACCGCCTCGCACACTACAACCGCTGGGCCAACGCACGGCTCTACGAGTCCGTCGCCGCGCTCGACGATGCCGACTATCGGCGCGATCTCGGCGCATTTTTCGGCTCGCTGCAGGGGACGCTGAACCATCTCCTGGTCGCCGACCGGATCTGGCTGTGGCGCATGACCGGCGAGGGGGACCCGCCGCGACGGCTGGACGAGATCCTGTACGAGGAGTTCGACGCGCTGCGGGCCGCGCGCGAAGCCGAGGATGAACGCATCATCACCGTCGTCGGCGGCTACCGCGAAAGCGACCTCGAGCGCAATCTCGACTATCACAACATGGCCGGCGAGCCGAAGAGTTCGCCCCTGCCGGTGGTGCTCGGTCATTTCTTCAATCACCAGACGCACCACCGCGGCCAGGCCCACAGCCTGCTGACCCGGCTCGGCCAGCGCCCGCCTTCGCTCGACCTTATCTATTTCAGTTGGGACTTGCGCGAGCGCCCAGCCCCAGGCCGACCATCGAGCCCGCGGTAACCGCCACGATAGTAAAGGAGCGGCTCGCCCTCCCGCTCGCAACGCAGATCGAGGACCCGGCCGAGCAGGATAATGTGGTCGCCGCCTTCGTAGATCGCCTCGCGGGCGCATTCGAGATTGGCAAGGCAGCCGCTCAGGATCGGAACACCGCTCGACCAGCGCTCGTAGGCGATGCCCTCCCACTTGTCCGGCGCGGTTCCGGCGAAACGCACCGACAAGGGCTCCTGCTCGCGCCGCAGGACGTTGACCGCGAAGTGCCCGGCCGCCGAAAAGGCCTCGGCGCTCTGCGCCGTCCGCTCGAGGCAGAAGAGGACGAGTGGCGGCTCCAGGGAAACCGAGGTGAAGGAGTTGACCGTAATCCCCCGGGGCCGTTCCCACCGGTCCAGGGTGGTCACGACCGTTACCCCGGTGGCGAAGCGACCGAGCGCGTCGCGAAAGTCCAGGCTGTCGAACCGTCCGGCAGAAACGCGCATGTCGTGAGCAGTAGGTCCCGGCACGAGAAATCGCCCCCGTCCGTCTACGCGGGGCCGCCAAAGCAGGCGGGAAGAGACTGGACTTTAAGGCCTCGCCCCGCGGGTGGCCAGCCCGCGCCGCGACCGGGCTTCAGGGACCGCTAAACGACTTCTTAACTCCGACCGGTTACCAATTTTTGCCTGTCATTCCGCGGTTTTCCTCCGGCAGGACGTACATGGGGCTCATCGTCGGTATCATCGTCGTGATCGTCTGCACGCTGGGCGGCTATGCCGCGCTGGGCGGCAAACTCGCGGTGCTCTGGCAGCCCTTCGAAGTGGTGATCATCGTCGGTGCCGCGATCGGTGCCTACGTCATCGCCAATCCGGCCCCGGTTCTGAAGTCGAGCGGCAGCGCCATCGGCAAGGCGATGAAGGGGGCCCAGTACAAGAAGGAGCACTACGTCGAGCTTCTG
>CAZDBC010000067.1:0-5975 GCA_964503295.1 uncultured Kiloniellaceae bacterium
GACGCCCCGGTGGCGCAGATTGAGCGACTTCAGGATCTCGAACCCGACCTTGATCTCCTCCACCGGATCGGCCGAGAGCGAAACCCGAACTGTGTCGCCGATGCCGGCCCAAAGCAGCGACCCGAGACCGATCGCCGACTTTATGGTGCCGCTGCGCAGGCCGCCCGCCTCCGTGATGCCGATGTGCAGCGGATAGTCGCAGGCCTCGGCAAGGCCCTGATAAGCGGCGACGGCAAGGAAGACATCGGACGCCTTGCAGGAGATCTTGAACTCGAAGAAGTCGTTGTCTTCCAGAATCTTGATGTGGTCGAGCGCCGATTCGACCATCGCCTCGGGACAGGGCTCGCCGTACTTCTCCAGCAGGTCCTTCTCTAGCGAGCCGGCATTGACGCCGATCCGCATCGAGCAGCCGTGGTCCTTGGCCGCCTTGATGACCTCGCGAACCCGCTCGGCGGAGCCGATATTGCCCGGATTGATGCGCAGGCAGGCGGCCCCCGCCTGCGCCGCCTCGATCGCCCGTTTGTAGTGGAAGTGAATGTCGGCGACGATCGGCACCGTGACCTCGGGAACGATCTTGCGCAGGGCCAGGGTCGACTCCTCGTCGGGGCAGGAGACCCGCACGATGTCGGCGCCGGCCACCTCCAGCCTGCGGATCTGTTCAATGGTCCCTGCGACATCGGTCGTCTCGGTGTTGGTCATCGACTGGACCGAGATCGGCGCATCGCCCCCGACGGCGACCTTGCCGACCCGTATCTGGCGCGATTTGCGCCGGTATATGTCGCGGTAGGGGCGAACGCTCATGTCGGCTGCCTTGGTCCTTCGTGGCTGCTGCGCGCGGCCTCTGCGCGGGTCGTCGACCGCCACGCCGGCGCCGGGCGTGCCCATCACGCGGCGCCGGCCCGGCACCGCCGCCCGGCCGCGGCCGGGCTCTCGACGACTCGCCCGGGAAAATGCCCCGTCCGGCGGCAAACTTCAAGGTCCGGCTGGCCGTCCCTGTCCTTCCCGGCGTGACGCCCGGCGAAAGCCCGGCTCAGCGCGTCGAATAGCCCTGCAGCAGGCGCTCGGGTTCGAGCGGCACGTCGCGGCGCACCGTCCCGGTCGGGCCAAGCGGCGGCAGGACCGCGCCGTCGACCATGATTTGCAGGCCACCGGCATTGCCGGTCAGGAGGGTCAGTCCGGGCTGATCCGGCACCCGATAGCTGTCCCCGACGCGCAGGATGCGGGCCAGGATGATCTCATCGTTGGCGTCGCGCACCTGGACCCAGCTGTCCTGGGTCGCGCGCAGGATAATGCGGGTTTCGCCTTCGCCGAAGGTCTGGCCCTCGGCCGGCGCATCCGGCACGGCGGCGACCTCGTCGCGGTCGGGCACCGCAGGCGGCGGCGGTATGGCGGCGTTGCGGGTCGTCGTGGTGCCGGTGCCGGAGATTATGGTGGTCGGAAGCGGTTCCTCGTCCGCGGAGGCTGCGTCCGTCTGCGTACCGGCCGGCTCCTCGGTACTGGTACCGGCCGTACCCCGGCTCGCCACCGCCGGCTCGCCTGCCGGCTCGGGCGTCCCGACGGCCTCGGCGGCCGGGGCCGCAGGCGGCGTCTCGGCCGAGGCCACCGTCGGCGCTGCAGGTTGCGGTTGCGGGCCCGGCGGGATCATCTCCAGCGGCTCCTGGGTCGCCTCGCCGCGCGTCTCGCCGGAAGTCAGGCCCGCAGGCCTCTCGTCGGTCGTCGTGGCCGCGGGCGGCGGCAGAGGCGCCGGTTGATCGGCCGGGCTCGGATCGACGAAGGCCTGCAGGTGCTCGGGCACGCCCTGAATCAGCTCGGCGACGCTCTGTTCGCGTTCCGAAAGGTAGTACCAGACCCCATAGGCGGTGGCGATCAGAAGGGCGGAGATGAGGATCAGGGCGCCGCCCGGGATCCGTCCCTCTGAGGTCGGCGTCGGGAACGACAGCATCGGCCCCTCGTCGAGCCCGTCGACCTCCTGCTTGAAGCGCCGCACCACCTCCTCGCTGTCGAGGCCGAGGTAGTCGGCATAGGCGCGCACGAATCCGACCGCATAGGTCGGTCCGGGGAGGCTGTCGTAGCGCCCGGTCTCGATGGCGTCGAGATGGCTGTCCCGGATCTTCAGAATCGCGGCGACGGTGCGCAGGTCGACGCCGTGCAGCTGACGCGCGCGCTTCAGGGTCTGGCTGACCCGTTCGGGCGGGATATGGACGTCGGGCTGGGGCTCCAACTGGGGTCTCTGACTGCTGTGCTGCACGGCTCTCGTGGTTGCCCGGTTCTGGACGCACGAGCCGCAACTCCTGCGCCGGTCGCAATCCGGATCCTTCGTCCGTCTGCCCTGCCGCCTTTGTTGCGGCTGTCGCGCGCCCGCCTCTTCCGGTCGTCTCGCGCGCTCGCCGCGACGCACGGGCGTCGCCCGCCTTGCCTCGAGCCCCCTTTATATGCGGAGACTTTTAACAATTCGGGGGCTCGACAGCAATTGGTTAGATCGGCACCCCGTGGTCGCGCGCATAGGTGCGCAACTTGCCGCGCAGGCTGTGGTCGGGCAGCTCGAGAAGCTGCTCAAGGTAGGCGGCTAGCGGTCCGGCCTCCAGATGGCGGACCATGTCCCGGACCGGGGCGACCTGGGGCGGCGCCATCGAGAGGGTCCGAAAACCGCAGGCGATCAGCGCCATGGCCTCGATCGGCTGGCCTGCCATTTCGCCGCACAGGGAAAGGGGCAAGCCGGCGCGCCGGGCATCGCGCGCGATCCGTTTCAGGAACTTCAGCACGGGCGGCGACAGCACATCGTAGCGGCGCGCCAGCTGGGGGTTGCCGCGGTCGCTGGCGTAGAGGAACTGGACCAGGTCGTTGGTCCCCACCGACAGGAAGTCGAGCCGTCCCGCCAGCGCTTCCATCTGCAGGGCGAGCGCCGGCACCTCCAGCATGGCGCCGACCCGGATCTCGCTCGGCAGCGCACCGCCGATGCGCGCCTCCCGCGCCAGCTCGCGGTCGAGCAGGCGGCGCGCCGCCTCGAGTTCGGCGACCTCGCTGACCATCGGGAACATGACCGAGAGCCGACGTCCCGCCGCCGCCCGAATCAAGGCGCGGAGTTGCTGGCGCAGGATCGCCGGCCGGTCGAGGCCGATTCGGATGGCGCGCCAGCCCATCGCCGGGTTCTCGTCGGGCTGGCCCTTCCAGTAGGGCAGGATCTTGTCGCCGCCGATGTCCAGGGTGCGGAACACCACCGGCCGGTCGCCGGCCTGGTCGAGCACCTGGTTGTAGAGTTCCTGCTGGTCGGCGACGTTGGGATAGCTGTCCCAGATCATGAAGGGCACTTCGGTCCGGTAGAGCCCGATGCCCTCGGCGCCGGTTGCCGGCAGCTGCGCCAGATCGATCAGCAGGCCGGCATTGATCTGAAGGCCGACCCCAACGCCGTCGCGGGTCACGGCGGGCAGGTCGCGGGTGGCGGCATACTGCGCGCGCCGACGAGCCTGGACCGCCACGGCCTCGGCATAGGACTGCTTCATGGCGGCGTTGGGGCGCAGAATGACCTGACCCGCGTCGCCGTCGACCACGATCCAGTCGCCGGACCGGGCCTGGGCGAGCAGGCCCTTGCAGCGGCCCACCATGGGGACCTCGAGCGCGCGCGCCACGATCGCGACATGGGCGGTGTGCGAGCCCTCCTCGAGCACCACCGCGCGCAGGCGGGTGCGGTCGTAGTCGAGCAGCTCCGCCGGCCCCAGGCTGCGCGCGATCAGCACGAAGTCCTCGGGCAGCTCGGTCGGGGCGGCATCCTCCAGCCCGAGCAGATGGGACAGCAGCCGATTGGCCAGATCGTCCAGATCGGACAGGCGCTCGCGCATGTAGGGGTCCTTGATCTGCGCCATGCGCCGCCGCGTGTCCTGCTGGACGCGCTGCACCGCCGCCTCGGCGGTCAGGCCGGAGCGGATCGCCTCGTCGATGCGGCCGAGCCAGCCGTGGTCCTGGGCGAACATGCGGTAGGTCTCGAGGATCTCGCGATGCGCGCCGGCGTCGCGCATGTCGATGCGCGCGAGCATGTCGTCGATGGCGCTGCGCATCCCGTCCAGTGCGTTGTCCAGCCGGCTCCGCTCGAGCTCGGGGTCCTCGCCGACGACCTGGCGGATCACGATACCGCGGTGGTGCTCGACCGCCACGCCCATGGCGAGCCCGCCATTGAGACTGCTGCCCGTCAGGCGCCCGGGCAGCAGCGAGGGCGCGCTGGCGTGCTGCGATTCGCGCGCGCCGATGAGATCGCTGCCGGCGAGCAGTTCGGCCAGCACCATGGCGACGGTCTCCAGCGCCTCGACCTCTTCTTCCGTGTAGTGCCGCGCGGTGACGTTCTGGACCACCAGAACGCCCGACACCTCGCCGTCGCGCAGGATGGGCACGCCCATCAGGGAATGGTAGATCTCCTCGCCGGTCTCCGGACGGTAGGCGAAGGCGGGATGGCGCTGCGCCTCGGCCAGGGCAAAGGGGCGCGCCTGGGCGGCGATCTGTCCAACCAGGCCCTCGCCGACCCGAAGCCGCGTGCGGTGTACGGCCTCCGGATTGAGGCCCTTGGTGGCAAAGAGTTCGAGCACCTCGCCGGCCCGCTTGACGTAGATCGAGCAGACCTCGGCGACGATGTCCTGGGCGATCAGCTCGACCACCCTGTCGAGCCGCTCCTGGCCGCTGCCCGAGCGCTTCATGAGGTCGCGCAGGGCCCTGAGCAGGCGGCGCGACCCGGCCCAGCCGGCGGTCCCGACGGCTTTCTGCGGCATCAGGCGCTGCTCCGACCGTCAGGCGGCGTCGAGGCCGTAGGCGGTATGCAGGCTGCGGATGGCGAGCTCGGTATACTCCTCTGCGACCAGAACGCTGATCTTGATCTCGGACGTGGAGATGACCTGGATGTTTATGCCCTTTTCGGCCAGCGCCGTGAACATGCTCTGGGCGACACCGGCGTGGCTGCGCATGCCCACGCCGATCACCGAGACCTTGACCACGTCCGGATCGGCGCGCAGTTCGGTGAAGCCGAGCGTCTCCCGGTTCGCTTCGAGAACCGCCGTCGCCCGGGCAAGGTCGCTCTTCGCGACCGTGAAGGTGAGATCGGTGCGCTGGCTCTGCGCCGAGATGTTCTGGACGATCATGTCGACATTGATCGCCGCCTCGGCCAGCGGGCCGAAGATTTTCGCCGCGACGCCCGGCTTGTCGGGCACGCCGAGCAGCGTCACCTTGGCTTCGTCCCGGCTGTAGGCGATCCCGCTGACCAGGGCTTGTTCCACGATCTCTTCCTCATCGACGACCAGTGTGCCGGGAGCGTCTTCGAAGCTGGACAGCACCTGCACCCGGACGCCGTGCTTCATGGCGATCTCGACCGAGCGGGTCTGCAGCACCTTGGCCCCTTGCGAGGCCAATTCCAGCATTTCCTCGTAGGTGATTCTATCGAGCTTGCGGGCCTTCGCAACAATGCGCGGATCGGCGGTGTAGACGCCGTCCACGTCCGTGTAGATGTCGCAGCGGTCGGCGGCCAGGGCGGCGGCCAGGGCGACGGCCGAGGTGTCCGAACCGCCGCGGCCGAGGGTGGTGATGCGCCCCTGGCCGTCCACGCCCTGAAAGCCGGCGACCACGGCCACCTGTCTTTCGGCGAAACGCCGCTCGACCTCCTCGACGTCGATCGATTCGATGCGCGCGAAACCATGCGCTTCGTTGGTCGCAAGCGGCAGCTGCCACCCAAGCCAGGAGCGGGCCGAAACGCCGAGATCCTGCAGCACGATGGCGAACAATCCGGCGGTGACCTGCTCGCCCGAGGAGACGACCACGTCGTACTCGCGCAGATCGAACAGGCGTGCCGCAGCCTCGACCTGCTTGACGAGCTGGTTCGTTACGCCGGCCATGGCCGAAACCACGACCGCGACCTGATTGCCGCGCTGGACCTCCGCCTTCACCCTGTGCGCGGCATTGCGAATGCGCTCCAGATCAGCCACCGAGGTGCCGCCGAACTT
>CAZDBC010000067.1:5985-10918 GCA_964503295.1 uncultured Kiloniellaceae bacterium
GCATCGGCGCGACCGCGCGGCACAGACCCACGAGGCGGTTGGTCTCGCCCGCCATCGCCGAGACCACGACGGCGACCTGGTGGCCCGCCTCCGCCTCCTCGGCGATGCGCCGTGCGACGGTCCGGATGCGCTCGACGTCGCCGACCGAGGTGCCGCCGAACTTCATCACGATGCGGGCCATGCCGGTTCCGAACCCCGGGGACTCTGGAGGCGGGCGAAGGGCGACGAAGGCGCGCCGGTTGCCCGGGCGCACGGCGCTATCCATACTCTCGGGCGGGCGCCGGAGGCAAGCACGGCCCGCCGCCTGTCACGCGATCTTCACCCGCCGAGCAAGGACGCCCGCGCATGACCCCGCCAACAGGAGCGCAACCAGGCGAACCCCCCGGGTCCGCCACCATCGACCCGGCCGAGGTGGCGAAGTTCGCCGCCATGGCCGAGGACTGGTGGCATCCGGAGGGGAAGTTCCGTCCGCTGCACCGTCTGAACCCGACCCGGATCGCCTACATCCGGGACCGGGCGGTCGAGCATTTCGGCGGCGACGTGCGGGGCCTCCACCCGCTCCAGGGACTGCGCGTGCTCGACATCGGCTGCGGCGGCGGCCTTGTGGCCGAGCCGCTGGCGCGGCTCGGCGCGCGGGTGACCGGAATCGATGCCGCCGCGGCCAACATCAAGGTGGCCGCGCTGCACGCCGAACAGTCCGGTCTGGATATCGACTACCGTCACGCCGGTGCCGAAGACCTGGCCGAAACCTCGGCACAGTTCGACCTGGTTCTGGCGCTCGAGGTGGTCGCGCATGTCGCCGACGTACCGGCCTTCCTGGCGGCCGCCGGGCGCCTCGTCCGGCCGGGCGGGGGCGCCCTACTGTCGACGCTGAACCGCAGCGCCCGATCCTTTGCCCTGGCCATCGTCGGCGCCGAGTACCTGCTGCGCTGGCTGCCGCGCGGCACCCACGACTGGCGGCGTTTCCTGCGCCCTTCCGAACTCGCCGGCGCCTGCCGGACGGTTGGACTGACGCCGCGCGACCTGAGCGGACTGGTCTACAACCCGCTGACCGACAACTGGCGCCTCGACCGGCGCGACCTCGGCGTCAACTACCTCCTGTTCGCGACCCGCGACATCTGAGCTGTTGCACGGCGGGAACCTCCTGCTCAAATTAAGTTGTCAATTGACAACTTAATGCCCGCGACCTAGGCTTCCTGCCGGTTCCCTGGAAGCCGGGAGCGAACGATGAACACAGGCTACGGTCCGATCATGGGTGGGACTTTGCTGCTGTTCACGGCGGCTTTTCCAGCCGGCATGGCGGCAGCCGACGAGCATGAAGTGCGCATGGCCGGCGCCGACTACAGCCCCTCGCGCCTCGTTGCACGGCTTGGCGACAGCATCCGTTTCATCAACGACGACGATCTCGACCACGCCGTCTTCGTGCCGACTCTCGACTTCGCCGTCGATCTCGGAACGCAGAAGCCCGGCGAAACGCGGCGGCTGCCGCTTGGAGCTCCGGGACGCTTCGAAGTCGAATGCGTGTTCCACTCGCACATGCTGCTCACCGTCACCGTGATCGAGTGAACGGCGCAGCCCTCATCGAAAGGCCCGCCGCCATGTTCCCGTCCCTCGTGTCCGATTCCTGGAAGGCCGTCGCATGCGGCCTGGCCCTGTTGCTCTTCCTGGCGGAAGGCGCGACAGCGGGTCCTGAACTGATCGACTATCCGGAAGACTACCGCAGCAGCTTTATTCGCTATCTCGAGCTCGACCGCCCGGACAGGAACATCAAGCGCTTCTTCTACGTCAATGCCGCGGCCATGGCGGCGGCGCGCGCCGGCCGCGATCTGCCTTACGGGACCGTGCTGATCATGGAGGACCATGCGGTGAAACTCGACGATTCCGGACAGCCGCTGCGCGACGATCGCGGGCGCTTCACGGCGTCCGACGAGATCACCAATGTCTTCGTCATGGAAAAGCGGCCCGGCTGGGGCGCCGACTACCCGGCGGACAAGCGCAACGGCGAATGGGAGTACGCCTGGTTCGAAGCAAACGGCCAGCCTAAGACGCGGGACGCGGCCAGGTTCGAGGGCTGCTTCGCCTGCCACCGCAACCGCACGGAACGCGATTTCACGTTCACCTTTTACAAGTATCTGCTCGATACGCGGCCCTGAAGCGGAGTCAGGTTTCCCCGCCGGGGAGCAACTGGCGCACGCCGAGCGAATCTCCTGCCTCACTCTCGTGCAAACGGCGCAGGCTGGTCGGTGCCCCGGCCAGAAAGGTCGCAACGTAAAGTCCGATAACGTCCTCGACCGTTCCGGGCATGGGCATCTGATAGACGTGTTTGCGGATTCCGAGAAAAACCACAGCTGCATGCAGAGACATAGCCAGTTCACGCTCGCCGCGCATCATCGGCCGTTTCGCAAGATCGGGCAGGCCGGCAGAGGTCCGGAGGGCCGCAACGACCGGCTTGAATATGCGCGCGGTCAGTGCCGCCCCGTGCCGTCCCGGCAGCGGCTGGCCGTCGAGGCCGGCACGCACGAAAAGACGCACTGAGAGATAGGTCGCACGCGCGTGGTACGCGCAGTAGAAGCGGACAAGCCGGGACTCCAGATCCAGGGAAGAATCGCTGAGCAGACGATCCCAGTCCGGGTCCCATCGCTCGGCGAAAACCCGGTCCATGGCCGCATCGATCAGCGCCTGCTTGTTCGGGAAATAGCGATAGATCAAAGCCTGGGTCACACCAAGGCGTGCCGCCAGATCGCGCGTCCGCCCTTCGAATCCAACTTCGGCGAAGAACTCCGCGGCCCCCTCTGCAATGGCCCGCCTCCGCTGGCCACCCGGCAAGCGGCGGCGAACCGCCGGAGCCGTCTCCGCCCCGTCCGTGGTGGTCTGAGCCCGTCTGGATCCGGTCACTGGCCTGGCCCGCTGTTGCTCTCGATCCGATGCAATCAAGAATCTTCGCGCGGCAGCCAGGGGATGCGCCTGACCTCGACCCCCTCCTCGCGCAGTTCTTCATAGTCCGAATCGGAGCTTTCGCCATAGATGCCGCGCGGCTCGCTCTCGCCGTAGTGGATCCGGCGCGCCTCCTCGGCAAATCGCGGGCCGACGTAGTCGCAGCTCTCTTCCACATGCTTGCGCAGCTCGCGCAAGGCCTTGCGCGCCGTTCCGGCGCGTGCCGCAGGATCGCCCTCGTCTCCCGACGCGTGACGGGCGATGCGCGGCGCCATCGGCGCCTTGGCGACCTTTCGGGTGTTGCAGACGGGGCAGGTCACCTTGCCGGCCTTGGACTGGGTTTCGTAGGCCGAGCTGTCGGCGAACCATGCCTCGAAGAGATGATCGTTGCTGCACCTGAGATCATAGAGAATCATGGCTCGCGGCCGCCCTGTCGCGCCGCCGGACGGGCGGCATCATGACCCAAATACGTCAAACTCTCATAAAGGTGGCGCGGCAGGGTCCGAAGGGCAAGTTCGGCCGCACCCCGCAGCTTTGGACGAGGGCTCCGCACATGGCTTCCGGCCTCGACGACCCGACCCGCCGGCACGGCGGTGCGGAACCCTCCGCCTGGGTTCGCCGTTTCCTGCCGGAGATTCCCCGGGACGGTCCGGGTCAGGCCACGGTCCTCGACCTGGCCTGTGGCGGCGGGCGGCACAGCCGCCTCGTCCTGGCTGCGGGATATGCCGTCGTTGCTCTCGACCGCGACCTTTCCGGCGTCGCCGATCTGGCCGGTCAACCGGGTTTCCAGGGCTTTGAGTGCGACCTCGAGAACGGCCGGCCCTTTCCATTGGCGGGCCGCCGCTTCGCCGGCGTGGTGGTGACCAACTACCTCCACCGGCCGCTGCTCCCGGCAGTGGTCGCGGCGGTCGCGCCCGGCGGGCTCCTGATCTACGAGACCTTCGCGCAGGGCAACGAGCGCTTCGGCCGGCCGCGCAACCCGGACTTCCTGTTGCGTCCGGGCGAACTGCTCGAGGCCGTACGCGGGCGGCTGCGCGTTCTGGCCTACGAGGACCTGACCATCGATACACCGCGGCCGGCGGCCGTTCAGCGCATCGCCGCGCGCAACGAGACCTGACAGGCTCTGTCGAGAGGCCCGATGTTCGAACCCGACGCCTTCATCGTCCTGCTGCTCGGTGCCGTGACCGCCGCAGCCACCGGCCTGGGCGCAGTGCCGTTCCTTTTCATGCCCGAGATGGGCCAGCGCTGGCGCGCGCTCTCCAGCGCCTTCGCCGCAGGCCTGATGCTCGCGGCCTGCTACGGTCTGGTGCTGGAAAGCTGGTCCTACGGCGTGCGGCCAACCTTGCTCGGCCTGGCGGCGGGCGCTGCCGCGGTCGCCATCGGCCAGACCCTCCTGCCCAAGGGGGCGAAGGAGAGCATCCATTTCGGCGCGTTGGAAGGCAAGAGCGCGCGCAAGGCGCTGCTTCTGATCGGCGTCATGTTCGTACACTCCGGAGCCGAAGGGATCGGCGTCGGGGTCGCGTTCGGCGGCGGCGAAGGCCTCGGCCTCTTCACGACCGCGGTCATCGCCTTGCAGAACATTCCGGAGGGCCTGGCGATCAGCCTGCTGGTCGTACCCCGCGGAGGCTCGGTCCGGCGCGCCGCCTGGTCGAGCATTTTCTCGAGCCTGCCGCAGCCGCTTCTGGCCGTGCCGGCCTTCCTGTTCGTCACGCTGTTCAAGCCGCTGCTGCCGATCGGCCTCGGCCTGGCGGCAGGGGCAATGCTGTGGATGACCCTTCGCGAACTGCTGCCCGACGCCTTTAGCGACGACTCAAGGCTGCAGCCGCTCGCCGTCCTGCTCGCCGCCGCCGGCGGCGGGATCGCGCTCTACAGCGTGACCGTCTGATTCCCGGGCGCCGCCCGCCTATTCGCCGGCCGCGCGCAGGGCCGGGCCGGATGCCCCGGCCGGCGGCGCGAAATCGCGGTCGTGGGTGAGGGCGGGAACCATGGCGCGCGCCTT
>CAZDBC010000068.1:0-1087 GCA_964503295.1 uncultured Kiloniellaceae bacterium
ACACGCCGCACACCCACGGCACCGGCTGCACGCTGGCCTCGGCGATCGCGACCGGGCTGGCCCAGGGTTCGGGACTGCGCGCCGCCGTCGTGCGGGCGCGCGCCTATCTGCGCCGGGCGATTGAGCTCGCGCCGGGCCTCGGCTCCGGCCACGGTCCGGTCCAGCACGGCCACACGGTCGGCCAGTTCGAGGGGTGACGATGCGGTTGCGGCATTCCGTATCCACCCTGCTCGAAAGCTGGGAGGCCAACGCTGGGGCCTGGACCGCGGCGGTGCGCGCCGGCGCGATCGAAAGCCGGCGCATCGCCACCGACGCCGCGATCCTCAATGCGGTGCGCGCCTGCACGCCGCGCCGCGTGCTCGACCTCGGCTGCGGCGAGGGCTGGCTGCTGCGCGCCCTCGCCGACGAGGGCGTCGAGGGGGTCGGCGTCGACGGTGCAGCAGCGCTGGTCGTTGCCGCGGAGGCGGCCGGCGGCGGACGCTTCCTGCGCATGACCTACGACGAGATCGCCGCCGATCCCTTGCGCTGCGGCCGCAACTTCGACGCCGTGGTCGCCAACTTCGCGTTGCTGGATGAGGATCTGGCGCAGCTGCTGGCGGCCCTGCGCCGCGTGCTCATGCCGAAGGGGCGGCTGATCGTCCAGACGCTGCATCCCTTGGCAGCCGGGCCGCCCTATGCCGACGGCTGGCGCACGGAGGACTTCCGCGGCTTCGGCGACGCGCAGTCGGGCGACTGGACGCCCATGCCTTGGTACTTCCGGACGGTGGAGTCCTGGCTGGCGCTGCTCGAGACGGCCGGCTACGAGCTCGAGCGGCGCAGCGAACCGGCCCATCTCGAGGACGGCCGGCCGCTGTCGCTTCTGCTCGTCGCGCGCGCCGGCGGGTGACCCGGGGTGCGCCTTCTGCCCCACTTCCTGGCCCTGCTGTTCACCGCCCTGGCGCTCGTGCCCTCGGGCGCGCACTTGGCAGCCCTGCCGAACAAGATCGGCCTACCCGAGGTCGACTACTTCCGGGTCCAGGGCGTCTATGCCGGCTGGCGCCCGTTCGCGATTGCCCTGTTCGGGGCGCTGGCCAGCAACCTCTGGCTC
>CAZDBC010000068.1:1097-10725 GCA_964503295.1 uncultured Kiloniellaceae bacterium
ACGCGGCCGCGGGCCTCGGCGTTCGCGCTCGCCGGCTTCCTGCTGATCGGGGCGACGCTCGCGGTCTTCTTCATCTGGGTCTTCCCGGCCAACCAGGCGACGCTGAATTGGACCCTGGCGCCTGAAGACTGGGCGAATCTGCGCCGCCGGTGGGAATACGGCCATGCCGCCAACGCAGTGCTGACGCTGATGGCCTTCTGCGCGGTCGCGCTGGCCGTGCTCGACGCGCGCCGGGACGACTGAACAGCGGCGCTCAGACGACCGCGCCCAGGGCGGCCAGCGGCGACTCCTGCAGCAGGCGCGCAATGATCGCCAGGCCGCTGCGCAGTTCGGCGCGCGACCCCGGCCCGCCGTAGGCCAGGCGTACGCCGTGGGCGGCGCCGCGCCGGCCGATGGTGAAGGTCTCGGCCGGCGTGATCTGCACGCCGCGGCCCGCCGCCGCCGTTGCGAAGGCGACCGGGTCCCAGTCCTCCGGCAGTTCGAGCCAGGCGAAGAGCGCGCCTTCCGGACAGCGCGGCCGCCACGCCGCCAGGTCATCGAGCAGGATGCGGCGCCGCTGCTCCGCTTCCGCGCGCCGCGCGTTCATGATTCGCTCGCCGGCGCCGCTCTCGATCAGGCGCATGGCCGTCTCCAGCATGACCGGCGCGGTCATCCAGTTGATCGCGCGCAGGCTGTGGGCCAGTGCCTCGGCGCCGGCCCGGGGCGCCGCGGCGAAGCCGATTCGCAGGCCCGGCGCCACGGTCTTGGACAGGCTGCTGACCAGGTAGCCGCGCTCGGGCGCCAGGGCCGCCAGCGGGACCGGGTGGGGCCGGCTCAACAGGCCGAAGATGTCGTCCTCGATGATCGCGACGTCGTGCCGCCGCGCGATCTCGACAATGTCCCGCCGCCGCGCAAGCGACATGGTGGCGGTGGTCGGGTTGTGCAGGGTCGGGATGCAGTAGAGCGCGCGCAGGTCGCCGCCCCGGCAGGCGGCCTCGAAGGCGGCCGGGCTTAGGCCCTCCTCGTCCAGCTCCAGCCCCTCCAGCCGCAGGCCGAGCAGATGCGCCGCCAGCGGCAGGCCGGCATAGGTCATGCGCTCGGCGGCGATCCGGTGGCCCGGCCGTGCGACCGCGGCCAGCACGGCGAGCAGCGCATTGTGGGCGCCGGCGGCGACGACGGTCTGCTCGGCCGCCACCTCCAGGCCCGACAGGGCAAGCCAGCGTGCCGCCAGGCCGCGCGCGCGGGCATCGCCGCCGGGCGGCTGGTAGCCCATGAGGTCGGTCAGGTCGGGGCTCTGGACGATCTCGAGCAGCACATCCTGGATCGTATCGGCCTCGGGCACCGGACAGGGGGTGGCGATGTTGAGCCCGATGGCCGCGGACGACTGGTCCAGCTGGCGCTCGATGGCGCCGATCCGCTCAGCGGTCGGGCCACTGTCGGGCCGACGCACGAAGGTGCCGCGCCCGACCTCGCCGCTGGTCAAACCGCGCCGCTCGGCCTCGGCGTAGGCGCGGCTGACCGTGCCGACGGTGACGCCGAGCCGCCAGGCGAGCTCGCGATGGGTCGGCAGCCGGTCGCCGGGGCGCAGGCGGCCGCGCTTGATGTCGTCGGCCAGCGCGCTGGCGATCGCCAGATAGCGCGGCCCCTCGAACTGGTCGATCGCTGGCTGCCAGTTTGTCATGGTGACAATATATCTATTGATCGAAGGTCATGACAACAATTATCTTCATTGAAACAGCAGATTTCTCGTCCAACCACTTCGGAGATTGATACAATGACGAGAGCAATAGATACAATCCAAACAAGGACGTCGGCGCGGCGCGGCTTGAGCCGCTTTGTGCCGAACCTGGGGCGACTGTCTCGTCCGTCCAGCCTTATGGAGTCGTTCCTGCTATGGCAGGCACGTGCACGGGAGCGCTATCACCTGCAGGAGCTCGACGATCATCTGCTGCGCGACATGGGCCTGAGCCGGGCCGATATCGCGCGCGAGGCGGACAAGCCTTTCTGGCGGCCGTGATGCCCGAGATCGCGCTCTATCAGCTCGATGCCTTTTCGGCCCGACCCTTCGGCGGCAACCCGGCCGCCGTTTGCCCGCTCGAGGCCTGGCTCGACGACGGCCTGCTGCAGGCGATCGCCGCGGAGAACAACCTGTCGGAGACCGCGTTTCTGGTCGCGCGGGGCGATGACTATGAGCTGCGCTGGTTCACGCCGACGGTCGAGGTCGATCTCTGCGGCCACGCCACCCTGGCGAGCGGCTGGGTCGTTTTCAACCGTCTGGCGCCGGGCCGCGACACCGTCACCTTCCACAGCAGGAGCGGGCCGCTCCAGGTTTCCGGCAGCGGCGAGTTGCTCACGCTGGACTTCCCCGGCAAGCCGCCCAAGCCGTTCGACGACGGCGGTACGGTCGCCGAGGCGATCGGCGTCCGTCCACTCGAGGTGCTGAAGGCCGACAAGCTGCTTGCCGTCCTGCCGGACGAGGCGGCGGTCCGCGCCGTGCAACCCGATCTGCCGCGCATCGCGGCGCTGCCGGGCGACGGCCTGATCGTCAGCGCGCCGGGCGAAACCTGCGATTTCGTCTCGCGCTACTTCGCGCCCCACGCCGGCATTCCCGAGGACCCGGTTACCGGCTCCGCGCACTGCGTGCTGGCGCCCTACTGGGCCAGCCGGCTCGGCAAGGCGCGCCTGGAGGCCCGCCAGGTCTCGACGCGCGGCGGCGAACTGGTGGTGGAAGAGCGCGGCGCGCGTGTCCTAATATCGGGCCGCGTCGCACCCTATCTGGAGGGGCGCATTCGCGTCTGACGAAGGGTCTTCCGTCTGCGACCGCAGGAGGAAAGCGCAGGATGAGCGAGAAGGACGCAGGCGCGGACGGGCCGGCGATCGCGATCGAGCCCGCGCGCGCCGACGAGATCGAGCTGGTCCGCCGCCTGTTCCGCGAGTATGCCGACTGGCTGGCCGTCGATCTCTGCTTCCAGGACTTCGAGGCCGAACTCGCTGGCCTGCCCGGCAAGTACCGGCCGCCGGCCGGCGGCATCTGGCTCGCCAGAGTGGACGGCGCGGTGGCCGGCTGTGTCGCCAACCGACCGCTCGAGCCCGGCTCCTGCGAGATGAAACGCCTGTGGGTGCGCGATGCCTACCGCGGGCTCGGCCTCGGCTGGCGTCTCGCCGTGCACAGCGTCGAGGCCGCGCGGGGGGCCGGCCATCGTCGGCTGCGTCTCGATACGCTCGAGCGCCTGACCGCCGCCCGGCACATCTACGAACGGCTCGGCTTCCGCGAGACCGGCGCCTACTACGACAACCCGCTCGACGACGTCGTCTACCTCGAACTCGACCTCGAGCCCGACAGGGCGTCGCGGCGCGCCGGCGTCGCCTGAGCGCGCCGTGACCGCCCGCTACTTCGAGGACTTCACCCTCGGCGAGCGCTTCCGCTCGCGCGGCGTCACGCTGACCGAATCGCAGATCCTCGATTTTGCCCTGCGCTACGATCCGCAGCCCTTCCATCTCGACCGGGAGGCGGCGGCGGAGAGCCATTTCGGCGGCCTGATCGCGAGCGGATTCCAGACCCTCGCTCTGTCGTTCCGCATGATCTACCAGGAGCAGATCTTCAACGCCTGCTCGGTCGGCTCGCCGGGCATGGACGAGTTGCGCTGGCTGCACCCGGTGCGCCCCGGCGATACCCTCACTTGCGAGGTCGAGGTCGCCGAGCTGCGCCACTCACGCTCGCGGCCGGACAGGGGGCTGGCCAGACTTGCCTATACAACTTTTAACCAGGACGGCACGGCGGTGATGAGCTTCACCGCCACGCACATTTTCCTGTGCCGGCCGCCGGCCGAGGGTCCGGTCGCCGCGTCCTGAGGCCCCGCGTTTCATGCTGCACTGCAGTATCGCCCGTTGACCGCGCCCCGCCGGGTGTTAGTATCCCGCCCGCCGGCGGAAAAGCCCGCCGGGTTTCCCGAACCACCGGTCGTTCCGCTCCAGCCCCGGGAAGGAGCCTGCCATGAGCGTCAACAAGCCGGCCCGGCGTCCGGCCAATCCCTGCTTTTCCTCCGGCCCCTGCGCCAAGCGGCCCGGCTGGTCCGCAGGGGCGCTGTCGGCGGCGCTGGTCGGCCGCTCGCACCGGGCCAAGGAAGGCAAGGCCAGGCTGGCCGCCGCGATCGAGCGGCAGAAGGCGCTGCTCGGCCTGCCCGACGACTATCGGCTGGGCATTGTCCCGGCCTCGGACACGGGCGCGGTCGAATGCGCCCTCTGGTCGCTGCTCGGCGCGCGCGGGGTCGACCTGCTGGCCTGGGAGTCGTTCGGCAAGGACTGGGTGACCGACGTGGTCAAGCAGCTCAAGCTGAGCGACGTGCGCCTGTTCGAGGCGGACTACGGCAAGCTGCCCGACCTGACGGCGGTCGAGGGCGACCGCGACGTGGTCTTCACCTGGAACGGCACGACCTCGGGCGTGCGCGTGCCGGACGGCGACTGGATCGCGCCGGACCGCAAGGGGCTGACCATCTGCGATGCGACCTCCGCGGTCTTCGCCATGCCGCTGCCCTACGAAAAGCTCGATGTCATCACCTGGTCCTGGCAGAAGGTGCTGGGCGGCGAGGCGGCGCACGGCATGCTCGCGCTCGGGCCGCGCGCCGTCGAGCGCCTCGAGAGCCACACGCCGGCCTGGCCGCTGCCCAAGATCTTCCGCCTGACCAAGGGCGGCAAGCTGAACGAGGACATCTTCCGCGGCGCGACCATCAACACGCCTTCGATGCTGTGCGTCGAGGATTTGCTCGACGCGCTCGACTGGGCCGAGGGGATCGGCGGCCTGCCGGCGCTGATCGCGCGCAGCGAGGCCAACCTGGCCGAGGTCGCCGACTGGGTCGCGCGCAGCGACTGGGCCGACTTCCTCGCCGAACGGCCGGAAACGCGTTCCAGCACCAGCATCTGCCTCAAGATCGTCGATCCCTGGTTCAACGCCCTTGCTGCCGCCGACCAAGCCGCCGTTGCCAAGCTGGTCGCCGACCGCCTGGCCGAGGCCGGCGTCGCCTTTGACGTCGCCTCCTACCGCGACGCGCCGCCGGGCCTGCGCCTGTGGGGCGGCGCCACCGTGGAGCGCGCCGACATGGCCGCGCTGCTGCCCTGGCTCGACTGGGCCTACGCGGACGTCAAGGCGACCCGGGCGGCGGCCTGATGTGCCGATCAAGGGGAGAGCGATGCCCAAGGTTCTGATTTCCGACAAGCTGAGCGCGCGCGCCGCCGAGATCTTCCGCGAGCGCGGCCTCGAGGTCGAGGTCGCGGTCGGCCTGTCGCCACAGGAGCTGATCGAGCGGATCGGCGAGTTCGACGGCCTGGCGATCCGCTCGGCAACCAAGGTGACCGCCGAGGTCATGGCCGCCGCGCATCGCCTCAAGGTGGTCGGGCGGGCCGGCATCGGCGTCGATAACGTCGACATCGAGGCGGCCACCGCCCGCGGCGTGATCGTCATGAACACGCCCGACGGCAACTCGATCACCACTGCCGAGCACACCCTGGCGCTGATGTTCGCGCTCGCCCGGCAGATCCCCGAGGCGGACCGTTCGACGCGCGCCGGCAAGTGGGAGAAGTCGCGCTTCATGGGCGTCGAGCTGACCGGCAAGCATCTCGGCATCATCGGCTGCGGCAACATCGGCTCGATCGTCGCCAACCGGGCGCTCGGCCTGAAGATGCGGGTGATTGCCTACGATCCCTTCCTGACCGTCGACCGGGCGCAGGACCTGGGCGTCGAGAAGGTCGAGCTCGACGAGCTGCTGCGCCGTGCCGATATCGTCACCCTGCACGTGCCGCTGACCGACCAGACGCGCGACATCATCGATGCCGAGGCCCTGGCCAAGACCAGAAAGGGCGTACGGATCATCAATTGCGCGCGCGGCGGCCTCGTCGTCGAGGCCGACCTCAAGGCGGCGATCGAATCGGGTCACGTCGCCGGCGCCGCGCTCGACGTCTTCGCCGAGGAGCCGGCGCGCGACAATCCGCTGTTCGCGCTGGAGCAGGTGGTCGCCACGCCCCATCTGGGCGCCAGCACGGCCGAGGCCCAGGAGAAGGTGGCGCTGCAGATTGCCGAGCAGATGTCGGACTTTCTGACCACCGGCGCGATCGCCAACGCGCTCAACATGCCCTCGCTCACCGCCGAGGAGTCGCAGCGCCTGCGCCCCTACATGCAGCTGGCCGAACAGCTCGGCAGCTTCGCCGGCCAGCTGACCCGGAGCGGTCTCAAGGAGGTGCGGATCGAGTACGAGGGCGAGGTGACGGGGCTCAATACGCGGCCGCTGACCCAGGCCGCCCTGACCGGCCTGCTCAGCCCCATGCTGGAGGCGGTCAACATGGTCAACGCCCCGGCGATCGCGCGTCAGCGCGACATCGCCGTCTCGGAGATTCGCCACGAGCGCGACTGCGACTTCCAGACCCTGATCCGCCTGACCGTGACCACAGAGCGCGGACCGCGTTCGGTCGCGGGCACGCTGTTCGGCGGCGACCGGCCGCGCCTGGTCGAGATCAAGGGCATTGAGGTCGAGGCGGCGCTGACCCCGCACATGCTCTACATCACCAACGAGGACAAGCCCGGCTTCATCGGCGCCCTCGGCACCACGCTCGGCAACGCCGGGGTCAACATCGCCACGTTTCATCTCGGCCGGGCCAAGCGCGGCGCCGACGCGATTGCCCTGCTCGAGCTCGACGAGCCGGTCAGCGAGGCCGTGCTGGAGAAGGTGCGCGCCCTGCCGCACACCAAGCAGGCCGAAGCGCTCAGTTTCTGAGGTGCACGTGCCCCTCGCCGGGCGTCTGCTCGCCGTCCTGCCGGCGCTACTGCTGGCCGGCTCCGCTGCCGCTGGATCTCCCGGCAGCCTGGACATCGCCATCGAGGTGATCGCGGCCGACGACGCGCGGGTGCGCGCTGCGTCTGCGCCGCCGCCCGGACGCGATCCTGTCGACGCGCCGGCCGATGCGCTGCCCGATGGCCACCCGGCCCACGGCACGCGCAACATCCGCACCGTCTGGCTGGTCGGTCAGACCAGCCGCTACGCGCACGGCGTCCTGGGCGATGCCGTGGAGGCCGGCGGGCTCGAGGTCCTGCTGGCGGACGGCCGGCGGCTGCGCCTGGAGCTCGGGCGCGACTCGGTGTTCGAGGACCTGACGCCGCGCCTTGCCGACCTCGATGGCGACGGACGCGACGAGATCATCGTGGTGCGCAGCTATCTCGACCGCGGCGCGGCGCTCGCCGTCTACGGGGTCGTGGGCGGCCGCCTCGCACTGCTGGCCGAGACGGCGCCGATCGGCCGGCCCAACCGCTGGCTCAACCCGGTCGGCGCGGCCGACCTCGACGGCGACGGAACGCTCGAGATCGCCTATGTCGAGACGCCGCACATCGGCGGCACGCTGCGCATCGTCGTTTACGACGACGGCCGCCTGGTCGAGCGGGCGAGCCTTACCGGTTTTTCCAACCATGCCATCGGGTCGCGCGCGCTCGGCCTTTCGGCGCTGCTCGATCTCGACGGCGACGGCCTGCCGGACATGATCGTTCCCGATGCCGGGCGACGGGCGCTGCGTGTGCTCGCCTTCGACGGCGCGCGCCTGGTCGCGCGCGCCACCTTTGACCTGCCGGCCCCGGCCGCCGGCGATTTCGTCGCCGGCGATCGCGACGGCGACGGTCGCGTCGAGGTCGCTGTGCCGCTGGCCGACGGCAGGGTTGCGCTGCTGGGCCGCTGACCGGCTACCAGACCGTCTCGATCGGCCCTTCGGGCGCTGCGGTCGCCGGGCCGGCGTGCCCGGCGATGGCGCGCGACACCATGACGTCCAGGTGGGCGCCGCCGCCGTTCTTGAAGATGGTGATCTCGTCGTCGGAGACGCGGCCGGCCTTGCCGGCCACCAGACCGTAGAAATCGGCCAAGACGTCGGCACGCGCGATCACGCCGCGCGCGATGGGGTCCTTGAGCTCGCCGATATGGTCGAGCGTCGTTTCGAAGGAATCGACGAAGATGCGCCCGGCGGTCAGCGCCTCGTCGTCGGCCTCGCGCATGTCGGGGCGGAAGGCGCCGACGAGGTCGAGATGGCAGCCGGGCTTCAGGTGCCGGCCCGCGATCAGGGGTTCGCTGGCCATGGTCGCGGCGCAGACGAGGTCGGCCCGCGCCAGCGCGGCATCGAGGTCGTCGGCGAGCGTCACGCGCGCATCGAGATCGCCGAGCCGCTCGGCGAGGGCCTCCGCGCGCGCGCGCGTGCGGTTCCAGATCGCGACCTCGCCGATCGAGGGGCGCACGCTGAGATGCGCGCGGATCAGGGGCTCGGCCATCGCGCCCGCGCCGACCATCAGCAGGCTCGCGGCGCCCTGCCGGGCGAGCAGGTCGGCGCCGAGTGCGGAGTCGCCGGCCGTCTTCCACTGGGTGATCTCGCGCCCGTCGAGAATCGCCGCGACCGAGCCGTCGTCTTCGTCGAACAGCACGACCGGGCCCTGCACGGAGGGCTTGGGCGGGTCCGCGGCGGGATTGTCGGGGAAGATGCTGGCCGCCTTGAGGCCGGGCCCCAGTCCCTCGATCCAGGCCGAGCGCACCAGCAGGCTGCGGCCGGCGGATTGCAGCAGGATGTCGCCGAGCCTGGCTTTGGCCGCCCGGTGGCCGTCCCTGATCGCCTCGATGACCAGCGGCCAGGTGGCGATCCGCCGGATTTCACGCGCGCCGAGAATGATCATCCGCGTCCCCCCTGTCTCTGCTTTCGATTCGGACCCGGGCCGGAATCGAAGCCGGGCAGTGGTAGCAGAAGCGCGCGTGCAGCGGTAGTTGTGACGCGGCTCAGTCCTTTCCGGTGACACCTTCGATCAGGGCCAGAAGGTCGCGCGCCGAGAAGGGCTTGCGAATGCTGTCGGTCGCGCCCAGCCGCTCGGCCATCTGCGCATAGTCGACGGTATGCCCGCCGGCGGCCTGATAGCTGCGCGAACCGCCGCCGGTCATGGCGATGATGGGGATCGAGGGATTTTGCGTGCGCAGCTCGCGCAGCAGTTCCAACCCGTCCATCTCGGGCATCAGGATGTCGGTGACGATCACGTCGAACTGGTCCTCGGCAAATCTCCTGATCCCCTGACGACCGTTGCAAGCGATCTCGATCTCGTGGCCGTGGAGCTCGAGCTGACCGGCGATCGAGGAGACCACCAGCTCGTCGTCGTCAATCAGGAGAATCTTCAGACTACTTGCCATCGAGCGTCCTGCGTCTCGTCTGTTGGTGCCGGCCGGACGGTGCTTCGTCGCCGCGCCTGCCGAGGGCAAGCCGCAGCTTGGCTGCCAGGTCCTGAAGGCGATAGGGCTTGGTGAGCAAAAGGACATCGGGGTCGAGCTGCCCGCGGTGGACGATCGCGTTTTCCGTGTAGCCCGAAGTGAAGAGGACGTGAAGATGGGGGTGCAGCGCGCGCGCCTGCTCCGCCAGCTCGCGTCCGTTGAGTCCGCCGGGCATGATGACGTCGGTGAACAGCAGGTCGAAGTCGCCGCGGCGGCGCAACTCCGCCAAAGCCGCCGGACCGTCGCCGACCGCGACGACCCGGTAGCCGAGGGCGCGCAGCTGCTGCGCGACGTGGTCGCGTACCAGCGGGTCGTCCTCGACCACCAGAATGCGCTCGCCGCCGCCGGCCGTTTGGTCCGCTTCCTCGTCTGCGACATCG